>DASZRK010000040.1 GCA_035549195.1 bacterium | reverse complement strand
CTCTTCCTTTTACAATGGGACCGTTCGGTCAAGGGAAGGGGTTGGGCGGGCCGGGATGGTTTCGTGAAGGCGCTTTCCATGGGTGCGGACGCGGTGGTGGAGATGGACGCCGACCTTTCCCACCAGCCCCGATTCATCCCGTCGATGCTCGAACCCCTGGAGAAAAAGCAAGCCGATGTGGTCATTGGGAGCCGCTACATGGAAGGGGGCAAGGATATGGACCGGCCGTTCCACCGGCAATGGACCAGCAATTTCGCCCGTTATTACCTGAAGTTCGTGCTGGGTCTTTCCCCCAGGGATCCCACCTCGGGGTTCCGGGCCTTTTCCAAGGCCGCCCTCAAGGCCATCCAAGTGGGGACCCTCCAGGCTCGGGACCCTTTCACGGTCTCGGAGATCCTTTACCGCTGCCGCTTGGCCGGATTAAGGTTGAAGGAAGTTCCCATCGAATTTATCGACCGCACCCGGGGGGAATCGAAGCTAGGCCTTTCCACCCTCCTGAAATACCTGGGCCGGGCCCTGTTGCTGCGGCTCAGTTACGATCCTTTGACCCGGACCTAAACCAACCCATCCGCTGCCGACCTTTTTCCCTGTTCTTTGGACCATGTCGGATCAGTGGGGCCTGCGGGCCGCGACATAATATTGAGCTCCCAAGGGAAGCCAGGCCAAGGACCTGTCCAAAGCCCGAAAGAGAGCCGGGCGCAGGGGCGTGAATAGGATGTACCGTTTTTCTAGGATCTCGCCGCTTTTACCCAACAAGGAACCAACCTGCCCCATTCTCAGCAAGATCGCGTCATGGTCCATTTCACAACGGGAGACGGCGACTCGGGTCAAGGGATTCAAGGGATTATGCTCATAGATGACCATAAGCCCCCCTTTCCGGGTGACCCTGCCCATCTCCTCCGTGAACCGCTGGAGACCGTCGGGTTTGACGTGATGCATGACGCAAATGGCGAAGGTCACATCCATGGATCCGGATGGAAAAGGTAGCCTGTCCCCATTGTAATGACGGTAGGTGGCTTTGGGATTGAGGGCTTTCGCCTTGCGGACGATACCCGGACTTACGTCCACCCCGTAAAGCCTATTGAACCGCCCGGTCAGATGGCGGTCCGTGATCCCGATACCGCAACCCACGTCCAGGATCCTCAGGCCCGAGGGATCCCCTACCAATCGACGGGTCAAATCCAATAGGGAGTCCACCTTGACCTTGGTGAAAAATTCAAGGTCCTGTCCAATGAAAGAAATGGACTCCTTGATCTCCTGACGATAGGTGTCCTTATGGCGTTCGAAATCCGTTCGGACCGGAAGGGTGCGTTTGGCGGGCATTCTTTTTCCCAAAATGGAATCGGATCGGGCAACTGGAATTCGGGCAATCTTATCACAGCCGGTCTGTTTTGACGGTGAAAGGTATTTTCGTTCCATTCCCGGACCGCTCATCCGTTCTCACGGGAGGGATTGTATTTGTGATAAAATCCAACGATTTACCAATAGGGCCTCATATCATCGGAAAACAAGCGCCCATCCCCCGCGAACCAAGGAGGTTCCATGCTCCGCCTGAAACTCGGCTTGCCCATTCTTTTCCTTTTCACTTCCTTCTTCGGGTCGGATTCGATCGTTTGGTCCGATCCGGCCCCCATGGAATACTTCAACAGCCTGGTCGCGGGTGGATTTGAGGCCGGATACCGGGACGGGGCGTTCCAGCGGGCACGGTTCAATAACCCCTCGGGACTCGCGTTCGATCCCGAGGGAGAAAGACTTTTTGTGGCGGACACGGACAACTCCAGGGTCCGCGTGGTTCTCTTGGACCGGAAGAACGAGGTCCAGACCTTGGTCGGGACCGGGACCTCCGGGAACATCGATGGACCCTTCGATAAAGCAAACCTCAATTCGCCCGGCCGGCTGGTGTTCGCTCCACCCGATCGACTTGTGGTTTACGACCGGGGGAGCCTTCATTTGCGGGTCTTGGACCTCCGGGCCAGGACCGTCACCACCCTTCCGGGTGACTTTCGTATCTGGGACCTGCTGTACGATTCCAAGACCGATTGCCTCTATTTCACTGAACCCGACCAGAAGGACCTCATTCGTCTCGAGCTCAAGACCTCGATGGCCGCTACGATCCTGCGGGACGACCCCAAGATCCCATCCCCCATGGCCCTCGCCGCTGGCCCGGACGGCCTCTTCGTGGCCGACCGGGATGGGTCAATGGTCTTTCGGATGAAGTGGAAGGACCTTCCCTTTCCGCTGGCCACCCCCGTGATCCCCGAAACCTTCGGGCAGGCGCATCTGGTCCAAGAGATGGCTTTTTCCGGCGGTTCGCTTTATGCGCTCCAAATAGGCGAAGAACCCTTGGTCAAGATCGGTGATCCGACCGTCCCCGTTACCCTGGCCACCGCATGGGATTTCACCATCGACAACCGCAATCAAGGGTTCGAGCCATTCCTGGCCTTCACGACCAATAATCCCGTTGGTTTCATCGCCTCACCGACCGAGGACAGGAAATTCTATCTTTCAAAACCCTTCAATCACATCGTTCGCAATGGCGTCGTCTCGTTCAAGGATTATGATTTTGGCCCCTATTGGAAATCTTTCACCAACTCGGAACCGGGCACCGTGGTCATGGATTACCTTTATCCTCCCCAGAAGCCCAAAAACACTTTCCGCATCCTATTGGCGGGGGACTCTCGGACCTATGTGGGGCCCCGGAACGTCCCCGGTCCCCCATACGATTTCAACCTGACCTACCAAGCTTTTTTGGGGACATTCCGCAATGACACCATGGGAAAGCAATTGGAGTTCTTCTTGAACACGGAAGCGGCTCTTCGGGGAATTTCGACGCGGTTCGAGGTCCTGGAATGGAACCGAAAGGACCGGAACTTAAGCAGCTACGCCCCTTATGAGATCCCGCCCATCGTAAAACGGTACGGTATCGACATGGTCCTGGCCTTGGTCAGTTGGTCCGCTTATGAGGACTATTTCATCCACCCCATGACCGCGGAGGGAATTCCTGCGGAGGATGTCGAACCCGAATACCTCCTGAAGCCCTTGGCTCAGCGGATACCACCCGGAATTGCAAAGGATTTCTACGACCGTTTCTTGAAATCGGGCGGTCGGATCACCGACAAGGCCGCTTTCCCGATGGATCGGGACGATCAATGGACGATCTATAAGAACGGGGATCAAACGATGAAGGACGATATGACCGAAATGGCCGGAAAACGTCTTGAAATGATGGCCCAACGATATTCCTCTTCTCCCACACTCCTGGGGGGGTCACCCAAGACCGTCCTTTTTTTCGTCCCCTATACGCCTTTTCCGGATAGCGCGGTCCCCTTTTGGCAGGCCGTCAGCGACCGGTACGGCTTCCCGTTCTTGGACCTGAGCGATGGATACCAAGCCCTTCGGATCGGCTATTATCCCGACATCACCCAATGTTGTAGCGGTCATTACACCGCCTATGGGGATCGGTTGATCGGTTATCTATTGAGCCATTATTTGGTGGAGGACAAGATGATCCCCTTCCACCCCCCGGCCGTTCGACCAAAGACCGATCCTTCCGAATAGCCCGACCTTCCTTCACCTGCCGGGTTCTTCCGGCAAATAATGGTTCCTGGCCAGCTCCTCCCGCAGGATCAGGCTAAAAAAATCCATGCCGTTCTCGGTGAAATGCCCCCCTTCGGCCGCGTTTTCCTTGATCGGCCAAAAACCCAGTTCGAGAGCGGTGAAATCGTCGCACAAGTCCAAGTAAGGGACCTTCGCGCTCTTGATCATTTCCGCATAAAAATCCCGGGTAGGGCCCTCCTCGAAATTGCTGATGGGATAGAACCAGAAGGCCAGACGGGGAGCGGTCCCATCGGTACGTTCCCCCGCAATCCTATCGCGCAGGAGTTCCACCGGCTTGCGCATGATCCCCATGAGCCGGGGGCGCACCTCTGGATCGCCCAGCATCCCACGCCAATCGAAGCTCCAATGGGCGGCGTCATCCTCATGCAGCAGACCGTGGTTCCGGCATAATTGGGTAAAATCCTGTATCCCGCCCGCCTGGGCCTTTTCCTTATTCGGCCGCAGGACGTATTCGGGGTCGAAAACATCGGTAGGGAGCCCCTCCTTCCCCATGGGTGAGATGAAATAGGGGTCGAAAAAATTGAACCCGCCGTCCTGGAGGATCACCACCAGGTCTATCCCGTAGTGGCGTACCAGGGGCGGAACAACATAATTAGCCCAAATGTCCAAGTTATTCCCTCCGTGATGCATGGCCCCGTTGAGCACCTCGAAATGCCGGGAGCCCCCTTCCAACGCCGCCTGGGCGTTCAGGGAGATCTCCAGTTTCTTGCAGACGCCCAGCATCAAGTTCTCCTGCTCTCCATCATGGCCCGCCCCCTCAAAGCGGCGCCCATCAGCCTCCCAATAGAGATAGCACCTCCCCACCAAGAGTATGCGGAAGGTATGAGGTGGCTTCACGGCGGGGTATTCGAAATCATGGATATGGGCCTGGTTCCAATAATCCTCACCATGGGCCGGGTCGAAATAGGCTTGGTTGAGGTCTCGGAAGGCACCCACCAAGGAGTGTGAGGTGTTGGACACGAAGAAGCGGCCAGGGGAACGGGAATCGGAGAGGAAGCCCAAGGGGTCAAGTCCCGTATCGTTCTGGAAAAGGGGTGATATCGCCCCCAGGGAAGGGTTCAACATCGGCTTTCCCCAAACCGAAAGGAATGTAACGGGCTTCGGATTAGGAAAGACCCGCACCACCGGCGCGGAAGGTTCCGACTGAAGGGCGTAAAGGGAGTCCCCCGAACCGGCCAAGGCCAACGCGTTCTGGACCAGGCCAACGGGCGTCAAGGCCAGTACGGGAGCCTGCCCCTCCCGGGCACCCAAAGCGACCTGGAAGACCTGCGTCTGTCCTTGGCCAGCCACGAAAAGTCCTTTCGTGCCGCCAAAAAGGGCCGCAGGATGTGGAATACGCGGATCCCCATCCAGGAGGGTCATGGCTTTCCTCATCCCCGGATCATAACAACGCAGTTGGCCCGCTCTGGGCTCGGTCCAAAAGATACGGGTATCCCCGGGAACACAAGCCATGTTCCAGGGAAGGTCGGTGATGAGGGGTATCGATACCCCTCCGGGAATCGCCGGGGCCACTTGCAGGGTAGAAACTTTCTGGGCGGCAATGTCAATGCGGCGAAAAAGATGGTTTCCCCGGTCATTGACGAGGAGGCTGCCATCGGGAAAAGCCAACAGGCCGCAGGGAGCGTAAAAAGTGGCGGTAGCGAAGGGTCCATCCAACGCCCCAGGGGATGCGCCCCCCGTGAGGGTCCTTACTTCATTGGAATGGTCCAAGGATATCTCGCGGATCCGGTTGTTCTGCCGGTCCGCGACGTAGAGTATGGAGCCGTCGGGGCTCATGGCCATCCCCAGGGGATCATGGAACTGCGCCGAATAGAAAGCGCCGTCAGCGAATCCAGGTTGGCCGTTGCCCGCCACCAGGTCCTGGAATTGGACCATGGGCCCCAAGGCCCAGAGGGGCGAGACCAGTGACCAAATAAGGATTGGACGGAGATTTTTCATGGGGCCTCTTGCCAGACCCAGCCGAACGGGCTTCTCTCATCCGGCCTTGGGATTAGGGCACTTCCTCGAACGCGGTGCAAGGCATGACTTCTCTTGACCCGCCTGGAGGTATCCAGTAAAGGGAAAGGCTAGAGAGGTTATTGCCGCTCCGCCAAGCCCTGAGGTCCAGGGCGTGGAGCCCCGGGGCCAGGCTGATCCGGGACTGCCTCTCACCGATCGGCTTTCCGTCGATGCGCAATTCCGCCTGACCGTCCATCTGGACGAAGAATTTGTATTCCCCTCCCCTCGGAGCTCGGAATTTTCCCGTCCAACGCCCCGCGTTCGTGGCGGCTGAGAAATCGTTCCCATTGGTGAAGTTGACGATAGGATCGTATTCCGCCAAAAAAGGCATTTCGTCCCAGACCGGACCCCGGAAATACTCCCCTTTGAGCCCCCGAAAGGGAGGAAGGTTGGTGAAGGACCCCGGGGTGACGGGCGAACCAAGGCCTTTTGCGTCGATCTGCTCGATCTTCAAGTCCGGAATGGTCCCTGCGGGCACGTCCATCTCGAACTTCACCGGATAATAGCCACGGATCATCCAACGATTTTCCGCCGCGGCCTTCTTGCCGACCTGGAAGGAGGTCCGAAACGGCGCTTCGACCTTCCATGAATATCGGCCCGGAACGGGAATATAGATCTGACCCCATAGGGCGGCACGATAGGGTCCTTTCGGAAGTCCTGAAGGGAAAGAAACGACCTGCCCCTCGGTCTTCCCCTCAACGGGCCGGTCATATCGGACCTTCAGGCCCCGTTCCTTGGCCACGGCGTCGGCCTCGACATGGTAGAAGGATTCCGCCGTGTTCCCTAATGGGTCCACCAAATAGCGGTCCCGCCCTTCCGGATAGAAATACTTCAACATGGGCACATAACCCGATCGCCCTTCTTCCATCGCGTAATAAAGGCCTCGGGATGTATCCGGGCCATGTGAGATCAAGGCTTCGGGGAACAACATGGAGTGGATATGATCCAATTGGCCGTAACCCAGGAAGTCGATGGTGTAATAATTGTAGTAGCGTGGCGACACGTAGTAATCATACGCCGCCCCGTTCCTCGCGACGATCCGGCCCACCTCGGTCTCCTGGGGCGCATACTCATGCCATCCTCCAAAACTTCGGGCCTGATCATGGAAATACACCTTGAAGTTCTGGGCGGTCATCCACCCAAGGAAGGGCGCCACCAGGGCCAGGAAGATCCATTCCCCCCGCAAACCCCAGGTTTCCCTCATCCTTCCCCAAATGGCTTCCAAAGGGGACGCCACCAGGAACGCGATGAAGGGTGTCAGCGCAAAAAGGCGGTTCGCGTGGGCGGCATCGATGGAAAGGATGCAAGGAAGGCTCATGATGAAGAACCCCGCCAGCACATAAAAAGACGGCCTTCTTCCTACTCTGGCCAGGCAATAGGCCAGTCCCAAGATGAAAAGAGTGCCGGAAACATCGTCCAACATCCGCTGGTCTTGGAGGTTGTGCCTGGCGTTGGGGTCCCCCAGGCGGTTGAACATGATCGCTGTGCGGGAAAGGACCTCCCAAAAGGGCTTCCAACTATGCTCCAGGTGGACGCGGGTGAAAATGGATAGTTCGGTTTCCCGGGTCTGGGGATTGCCCAACACAGGAAGGATCAGGAAGATCCCCGCCACCGCGAACAGAACGATATATCTCCATTTCTTGCGGATGGCAGCCCGATCCGCGATCACCTCATAGAACGCCCAGGCCAGGACCAGCAAGGGGAAGACCTTGTAGGCCTGATACGTGTAGAAACCGGCGGCGAAGAATCCGGTCGCCAATAAAGTGGCCATCAAGGTATCGCGGTCCTTCGAAGCCTTCAGGGCATAAACCATCCATCCCAGAAGCCCCAGGGCACCCACTACCGCGGCCACCGCCAGCGTCACGGATCGGGGCTTAAGGGTCCAAAAAAGGGACTGGAAGGCGAAGGGGAAGACCCCAACGACGAAAAAGAAGGCCGCAACCATGGCCACCTTGTGGAACAAAACCTGGTCCGCGTCGCGTTCCCGGCGAATGGCGTAAAGAAGAAAAGCGATCGTTCCGAACATATAGAGGGTCATCTGGACCGTGGGAAAACCATTCCTGGAAAAATTAATGTTCCATCGCATGACCGCAAGGATGAAAAGGGAAAGGAGAGCCATCCGGGGTCCGGCCAACTGCCGGAAGGTCCAATAGACCAAGGGAAAGCCAAGAAGTCCCAAAAAAGCGTAGAAAAGCTTCAGGCTGACTTCACCGGCCCCGAAGATCCCGAACCAAAAAGCCAGTTGATAGAGGGCCAAGGAGTAGGCATGGAAGATATCTTCCACATAGAAGGGCCGCCATCCCTCGTGCAGAATTCGCTGGGCCGAATAGCCCTGGAACCCCTGGTCAATGAAAAGTCCGGAAGGGATCGTGTCGATCTGATAGGCCCTGAGGAATGCCGCGATCAGCAGAACGGTTCCCAACAAACCCAGTTCCACCCTCCAGGGCAAAGAAAAGGGTTTGGAACCTTCACGCTTCCAGGGCCGGAAAGATCCCAGGAAGAGTGCCGACGCCGCCAAGAAAAACCAGGAACCTACGGCTAAAGTGGATCCGTTACCCGTCTGGACCCAAAAGGACTGACCGATACCGGCCAGGGCCAAGCCAAGGACGGCTCCCACGATCCGGGCAAGGCTGGCTGGCTTCAAGGCTCGCCATGGCGGCGAATGGCGTGAGGCTTTCCCGATCCGGGAAGACCTTGGGGAACGCCCATCCTTCCGGATCTTTCCAAGGGCGACCGGCAGGATTCCTTGAAGGTAGAAGGAAAGGCCCAAAAGCACCGCAACCACCGAAAAGGAGAAACCCATGATCATCCGGCCACGGAACAATTGCAGTTGACCGGCCGTGAAAAGGGCGAGGCACAAACCCAACCAAGCGTAAGCGACGGCAACACTCTCCAATAAGGATCCGGACTTTTTGCCGGCCAAGGTTTTCTTTCTCGTGGACGCCATTTCGACTCCCCTTTTTAAGGAAGACTTTCCGTCACAGCCATCCCGCTTTGAGACGCCAGCACATCCTCCAAAGATATCTCCACCCCCGTCAGGAAGGGATCGCCCATTGGGGACTGATAGACGGTCCAGACGGCCTTCGGATAGGTCTTTTGGATGCGGGCCTTTCCGCCGTCCGACAACCTCCATGGTTCGAAGACCAACATGACGTTCCGCTTTGCCTCAAAGGGGATTGGGATCGGAGGATCCATCCCATAGATCTTGAACCGGGCCCCACCCTTCGTCAGGAAATAAACGGCCGAGGAAAGGCAGTCCGATTCGACCATCAACTGGTCTTGGGGATAATGGTCGTTTAGGATCTTGGCTTCCTGGATGTACTTCAGTCCCCTCTCCCCCCAAGTGGAGCGATCCTTGGAAAAATGTCCGAAGATGACGTTCAAATTAAGGGCCATTGCCAGGACCAAGCCGGCGGAGGCGGACCAACCGAGCCAGTTCCAGCGGGGCTTGGGGAACAATCGATAGAAACCTGCCAACCAATCGAACCCGTTTCCGACCGCCAAAAAGACGAAAGGGATGATCGCGGAAAGTCTCACCGAGTGGACATAGGCCATCGGCGAATCATAATGTCCCAAGGCATTGGCGGAAAGACCCATGAAAAGGCCGGGCAACAACACCCAGGAGAGGGACTTCCGCAGATTGAACAAGCAGGTCCCAATGCCCAACATGGCCAAAGCACCCGTATAGGGGTCCAGGAAAGGATCGAAATAAGCGAACCGTGTATCTACTTGGGTGTTGGGGGCCCAGAGGGTCGTCAAGGTCCAAAAATAGGAGACCGGAAGGAAAAAATAGTTCCCGGTTTCCTTGGCGTGGGCCGCGATCCAATCCGCATGCACCCTTCCCCAGACCTCTCCTGGATATTGGGTCGCGTGGATCAGATAAGGTCCGACCAGCCACAAAAAAGCGAACAGGACCAGGAAAAGTTGCTTCCAATAACCCTTCAGGAAATCCCATCCCTTCACGGCCGAATAGCCCAAGATGGTCAGGGCCATCATGACCGGAATGCTCCGCCCGTTGACGTAGTTCATGACACACATCGCCGCGAAGAGGCCCGCCAAGGCAAAATAGACCCTCCGTCCCGTCCGGAACCCGTTTTCCAGGGTATAAAAAGCGCCTACCTCCGCGAAGAACAGGATGCTGTTGTGGAAGGTGGAAAGGCTGAAATAAAGGAACCACCAAGAGGCGGCCATCAGCAAGGAAGCTACCAAAGCGGCCGCCTGTCCCATCCAGAAACGACACCATTTGAAGAAAAAGAAGATCGCCCCCAGGGAAAAGAAGGCCGAAACAGAACGGGCCACCCAGCACTCGGGCCCCAATATCTTGAAGGCCGCTCCCACGATGTAATCGGGAAAGGTCGGAGTCCCTCCCCATCCGGTAACGAAGGGGGACCGTATCAACCCACCGAAGGCCACCTCAAAGGCGTCCGAAAGGTTGTTCGCTTCGTCGGCTTGGAGACCCGTTACATGGGTCCCGACGAAAGGAAGACGCATCAGGGCGGCCAGGAGCAGGACGATCGCAAGCAAGGCGCCCTCGGGGGCCGAGAAACGGAACGAACGGTCGGGGGAAGTGGCGCAACGACTCTGCACCCTGAAGGCCCAGACAAAGGTCCCGATAGCCAAGCTCCAACCAATGAGGGCTTGGCCCACATGAAGCATCCAGATCGAACCCGCCAATAATCCCAGGAGTCCCCACGGCGCGACGGACGCCCCTCCACGGGAGGGGGCCCCGGCCTTTCGGGCGCTCGGTAAAAAATTCCGGATCGGGGCTTGGACCGGAAAAGACAGGTAGATAAGGAAGGCCGCCAAAACCTGACAAGGGGCGCCGATCCCCCAGTTCGGATGGAAGCCGGAAATCAGGTGGATCCCGCACCAGGAAAGGATCAGTCCGGCCGGAAGGGCATAGCGTGCGGGCAAACGACCATTCCACCGCCCTGGAACGGGTGAAATTCTTTCCCCCGCCCGGGGACCGGATCGGGTGGTGGCCGCTTTCTTTTTCGGTGTCCGGCTCGTTTTCGGCATGCGCGTTCCTTCCAAGACGGCGAGGACCTAACGGTCCAGGATTTTATCCCTTTTTCAACGGGCCACGGGAGTGGAAAGCTCGTCCAATTCCCGGTCCCAACCCTCTTCCAAGGAACGGACCCGAACGGCCGGGAAGGAATGCTCCAAAGTGAACGCCGTCAAGAGCTCGACCGCATGCGGTCCCGCCGAGAGTTCCAACCTGGATTTTCTTTCGAGATCCCCGACGGCCCTCTGCATTTCCAGCACCTTCTTGCCATCCAGCCACAATTGGGTGTTGCAACTGGTCCGGAAACGGATCTCATAGGTACCAGGACGGGTCACCATCCAAGTTCCGTCGATCCGTCCCGTGTTTTCTCCCCGCACAAAGGAAGGGGGCAACGAATCGTTCCAACGGGCCGACCGATCCTCGAATCGGATCATGCCGCGTCCCAGTCCGAGTCCCATATAGAAACGCCTCCACCAGTAGGAAGCCGGAGTATATCGGACATAGAAATAATCCCTGGGATCCCTTTTCAATCGGTCGAAGGGAACGGTGATCCACTTCAAGGAAGTGATGGGCCATTCACTTTTCCTTTCATGCCAGGTCCCGCCGGGAAATGCCCGTTCCAATTTTTCACGGATGGGATCATCCCCACCCCAAATGATCACGGCCAAATCCTTACCCCGGGTCCCCTCCACCAGGTCGATCGGATTCGAAGCCAAGGATAGATGGGCGTCCCTCCCCTCGCAGACCAGATCCAGGGTCCCTTCGCCAAAATGCCCTTCATTGGGGGTCAAATAGACCCGATCCTGGGGTAAAGGCGGGGTATTGAGGACATCTTGGGCCAAAGCATCCGGCCAGCGCATGGCCATCCATTGCTCGAGGATCCGATAATTCGCCACCAGGGTCCAACCCGCCCAAAGGATGAATAGGGCGGTCCCCCAGGCCCTTCCATGGGCCAAGGGCGAGGAACGGAAGACCTGCCAAAGACGGTAAGCGCCCCAGGCAGCGATCAGGTAGAGAGGTAGGAGGGCGGCCATGAGCCGGTTCGAATGAGCCCCATGGGTGACAAAAAAAGAAGCATAACCGACCCAGAAAAGCCCCAGGACGCAGGCCTGGATCAGCCGGGGTCGCCCCACGAAAGCGGCCAAGGCCACTGTTCCGAAGGCTGGGACGAAAAGATCCATATAAGAATCCCCCTTCATGGGCGGCAGGTTCCAAAAGGGGTTCTCGGGATCATAGCTGAAGATCATCTGGAAACCCGTCCAGATGTTGTGGAGGACGTATTTCCAAGCCTCCCACTGGGTCAGGCCAAAGCGCGGATGGAAGATCACCATTTCATTTGGATGATCCGAATAACCAGGCTGGGACCAAAGGGGCATCAGGAGCAAGGCCGTCAAGAGGGCGCCCGAAGCCCATTTCCATATCGGTTCCCTGCCACGGCCATCCAAACCGACCTTGACATAGAGTCCGACCAAGACCAGGACAAGAAGAATGAAACCCCCTCCGTGCCCGAAGAACTGGACCCAACCCCATTCATGGGGAAGGGTGCGATTGACGTAAAAAAAGGCGAAGCTCCAGGCGATCATGACGGCCCAAGCCAAAGCCACGGGCAACGGCCCTTGGGGCCGTGTCTGGGGCCGGACCATTGACCAGAGCCACACTCCCCCGATCAGGACCGGCGTCCAAAGCCGGAAGGCCACATAGATATAGGAACCCAGTACAAGGGCTCCGCCCCATTGGAGAAAATGGCGGAGCTTGGGGTCCTTGAGTAGCCGGAAAAGGAAGAGGACCGCCAAGGCGCAGGCCAGGACATCGGCGTGAAAACCGAAATTGATCTTCGAGATCTGGATAAGGGTCTTGCTCAAGGCTCCCATGGCCATCAGGATCAATCCCGCACGGCGCCCGCCCGCCTCTTTTCCCAACAGGTAGAAAGACCAGAGGATGAGCAGGTCCACAGCCACGGATGAGAGGCGCATGGCCACGATCGCCGTGGTCTTGGGCGCCAAAGACCAAAGGGCGGCCGAAAAATAGGCGAAAAGGGGTTCCCGGGTACCGTAGGGCAATAGGACCGGCCGATCCCCCGCCACCATGATCTGAAGGGCCTCATTGGCGTATATCCAATGGTCGTTGTCGTAACAACCCGTCTGACGATGCAGATCGTAGAGCCTCAACAATGCTCCCACACCGAGGATCAGGAAGAAGATCGGCCGGCTCCACCTTGATCCCAGATCCGGCTCATGGGACGCCTCCGTGACTTGGCGAAGGAAATAGACCAATCCCACGAAGCCCATCAAGAAGAAAGGATAGAAGGGAAGATGGGCGAACCATTCGGCATAAGGGAACACGAATTTCGCATTCGGAAGGGAAAGAAGGGCCAAGAGGACAAGAGCCCAGGAGACCAGGATCCCTCCAAAGATCCCGGCGCTCAGCTTTTTATCCGTTCTCATCGACCGGGCGGTCTTTAGCTTATTACGGGCATGGACAGAACGAGGGGCCCGAGGGGAATGGCGGCGAGAAGGCATCGTCAATGACCCACGTTGGCGGTCATTTGATCCAAGGGCATCTCTTGGGAACCGCCAGGCAAGGTCACGTGGACCATCGGGACTTGATGCTCGGAAGCGAAAGCGGTGACCACTTCGATTGAATGGGGGCCTCGGGAAAGCTCCAGGTCGCAGGCGCGGACCCCACTATGATCAGGCTCCATTTCCAGGACCTTCCTACCGTCGATGAAAAAACGCATCACATTCCCGGTGCGCAGGCTGAAGTGGTATTTCCCCGACTCCGGCGCTTCCCAATTCCCCTCCACTCGCATCGAATTGTTCCAATCGATGAATCGATGGTCCGGGAGATCGTCATTCCAATGGGCCACCCGGTCCTCGTAAAGGATGAGGCCCCGGCCCAGGCCATAATAACCGTAGCAACGGCGCCGCCAGGTTGTTGAGGGCACCCGCCGGACGTGGAAGTAAGCCTTGGGATCCGCCGGGATCCGGTCGAATGGGACCCGGGTCCACCAAAGATAGGGGACGTCGTCATCCCCTTGGAGGTAATAGGTCTTTTTGTTCCAGACCACTCCCGGGAACTCCTGCTCGATCCGCTTTTGGGTTCCCGTGTCCCTCCCCCACACAAAGATGGCCAAGTCCTTGCCCTTCTCGTCGGGGGTCAGATCGATGCTGTTCGAATCGGTCGCCTGAAAAAGGTCGGAGCCGTCGGCCAACACCTCCATGGCACAGGCAGCGTAGAACCCAGGATTGTGCTCGACGATATAGACCCGGTGGTCGGGCATTTCGCTCCGGGCATGGGTCCAGACGATCGTGTTCTGGGCCTCTTGAGCCATCCACTCCCAGGTAAGTTTATGGTCCTGGATCGTCTCCCAGACGAATCCCAAGAAAAGGACCCCCGCCAGGACCGGTTTCATCCATTGAGGATGCCGGGTCCTCCTGAAAACGTTCCAGAGGCGGTTCACACCCCAGGCACCGGTCAGGAGCAGTGGCAGGTCACAGATCACATAGCGGAAGGAATGGGGGCCGTTGGATAGGGTCCCGGCGGTGGTGCTGACGAAAAAAAGGGAAACAATGAAAGCGGTGACCCACTGGGGTCGAGCGACGAAAGAGGCTAACCCGAGCAGGGCACAACCCGCGACCATGTATTCATAAAGGGAATCCCCAATGGCCGGAAGACGCGAAACGTGGTCCACCTGACCGAAAAGGAGCTTCCACGTGAAAAGATTGTTCTCCCAAACCTTTTGCCAGCCCTTGCCAGGCTCGGTGAATTTCGAGCTGAAGGCGGAGATGTCGGCTACGTGCTCGGAATAGTGGGGATGCAAATAGAAGGGAGCCATGATCAGCGCTGTCAAGATCGCCCCGGTGGCCCAGCCAAAAAGCTTGCTGAAGCCTTTCCGCCTTTCCCGCATGGCCACCTTCGCATAGGAGAATGCCAGCAGCAAGGCGAAGAGAACCGCCCCTGGACCCGCCACCAAGCGCACCAGACCGTTCTGCTCCGGGAGGAAAGAATTTTTGTAAACGAAAAGAAAGGCCCAGGCCGCTAGAAGGGCGGGCCCCAGAACGATCCGATAAGGATCAACTTTCCTTTCCTTGGGATCGTGGAAGAGCCAAAGAAAGGCCGCACCCAGGAAAACGGGGGTCCAAGGACGGAAAGGCACATAGGCGAAGGCTCCCGCGCCCAAGGCGGCGCCCCATTGGATGAAATGGGACAGGTCCGGTTTCTTCAGTAACCGCAGGAAGAACAGGACGACGGCCGCGCTGGCCAACACCGCCGTGTCGTTCCCATATTCGAATTTGGTGACCATCACCATGGTTTTGCAAATGGAACCCATCGCCAAAAGGACCAGCCCCATCCGACGTCCGCCGATCTCCTTGCCGATCAAGTAGAAGAGCCAAAGCGCCCCCAGGTCGATGAGGATGTCGGCCAACAGCACCACGATCAGACCGGTGGCCCGGGGGTCGAAAAGCCATAGGAACGCGCTCAAATAGGGAAAGAAAGGCTCCCGCCAACCCACCGGAAAGAGGAAGAAGAACTTGTGAAAATCCAGCATATTGCGGATGTCCGCGGTGATGGTGTAATGATCATCCCAATAGAAACCCACGGGTTGATGGGGACTTTCCCAGCGCAGGTAGCCGCCCAAGGCCAGGAAAGCCCAGAACCCGATCCGGGCTGCCAACGGGGATAGGTCACCTTCCGACTCCGGGAACAACGGCGCTTGCCGGAAAAGGACGACCAAAGCGATGAAGCCGATGACGATCAAAGGGACCCCGGGCAAATGGGCGAAAAGATTGTCCTTTGGGAAGACCTGGATCTGGTTATGGATGAAAGCATTTCCCGGCCGCAACAATAGGTTGTAATTGGGAAGGCTTAAAAGACCCGCCAGGATGGCCGCCCAGGCCAGGAGGATCGCCCCGAACTTCTGCAGGGAGAAAGCGGAGCGGGCACGGCCCTTGGGCGCTTCGTGTTTTTTTGCTTTCCGGGATCTACGGTTCGCCATGGTCACCTTTCCGCGGTCATTGTCCGAGCACCTGGTTGACCCCCGCCTCGGGGTTTCGGATATTCACCTGTTCGAACCAAGCGTTGACCCTCAAGAACGAAAGGTAGCGAACGTGGTGGGGGCCCCGGGTGAGGTGGATGGTCTTGGAAACATTCGAAGGATTGGTCCATTCGGAGAAGACGGAGGTCAGGACCTTTTTGCCATCCACCCACAACTGGATGGGATTGGGGCTCCGAACGGAGAACTCATAATCCCCGTCGGCGGGCGCCGTCCAATCGCCTTCCGCGGAGGCGGAATGGGCCCCCAGCCCGGGCGGCAGCGGGTTCAAGGTCGGACTGCTGTCCTCATAAAGGATCATGCCGCGTCCTAACCCAAAATAAGTGACGTAAACGCGCCGGAGCCATTTTTTCTCCGGGACCACATGGTATTGGAAGAGCTTCCCCGGTCTTTCCGGGATCTGGGAGGCCGGGATGACGACGTCATACAGGAGCGGCAGGTCGCTTGGGGCCTGATAGTACTCCCACTTGGGGATCCATTGTGCTTTGGGGAATTCTTTTTTCAGGAGCGGACCCCATTCCTTGTCCATACCCGCGACCATCACGCTCACATTCCGGCGTTCCTCGCCGGGAAGGACATCGATGACGTTCTGCTTCGCCAGCAGGTAGACCGACTTACCGTCATGGATGACGCTTTCAGTGGCCGGCGAAGCGAAGCCCATGCCATGGTACTCGGCCATATAAACCCTTTTGGTGGGGAGCTGCGCCGTGATCTCATCGGAAACAAGGATGTCGGGACGGAACATGTGCCACCATTTGTCATAGACCCGCGTGAATGTCGTCTGCCCTTCCCAGAGCCAGAAGCCCGTGAACCCCAACAAGAGCAGGACCCCCGCCCAACGCCGAATCCCCGATGCGGAAAGGAAACGGGTGGACCACTCTTCCAGGCCCCAGGCGGCCAAAAGGAGCATGGCCGGTAGGGAACCCAACAGTTTGGCGCTGGTGGGATCGATCGTGAGGATGCGTCCGACCATTCCCACCCCCACACAGGCCAACAGGAATATACGTGTCCAAGAGAACCGGGAAACCGCCCAGACCAACCCGAACAAGGCGAGGACCGCCGCTTGCAGGTCGAAGAAAGGGTCCCCTTCCACGTTCATGTCCGAACGGTCGTCGCCGGTATAAAAGAGGTCCCGAACGGAGTTCGAGGCCCGTTCCCAAACGGTATGGATGAAATTGGACCCGACCCAATGGGATGGGTCCTTCGGGATGATGGACAGGTCGCGGATCTTGATCCCGATCTCCTCGTTCATGGCCAGGGGATAGGCGAGGAAACCCGCCAACAGGACACCCAGTCCCCAGGCCGCCAGGACCCTTTCCTTCCCTTGGGTAACGCGATGGTAATAACCCAGGGTCCCGAACAAGATCACCTGGATCAGGAGCCAGACAGGAAGATTCGCCCGCCAAATCTTGGAGATGGGGTTGTCCAAGAAAATGACGAACAATCGGTCAAGAAGGAAAAGGAAAAGCCCACCCACCCCCACGATCAACAGCAAGCGGAGAGGCCAACGCACGGAACGGGCCCTTTCCTTCCAAAGGAGCCATCCCAAGGTGGTGAGCGCCAAAAAAAGCATCCAAGGGCGATAGGCGATATAGGAATAGAACCCGGCCCCCAGGATGAAGCCCCACTGTAAGAAATGCGGAAGGTCGGGCTTGCGGAAAAGCCGGAACTGGGTCCATAGGATCAACCCTACGATGAAAGGCAAGGTCAAGCCGGGCATTCCCCCCAGGTTCTGCATGATCTCGGGTTTACTGAAGGCGCCAAGCGCGGCCAGGAACAGCCCGGCGAGCCGCTTGCCGGTGACTTCCCTCCCCAATCGATAGAAGAACCATCCCGCGGCCGTATCGAAAAGGGCCGAGGTCAGCCGTTGGGCCAATAGGGCCGACATGGATGGAAAAAGGGACCAAAGTCCCGCAGCGGCATAAGGATAAAGCGGTTCCCGATGGCCAATGGCGAATGTCAGGCGGAACATATGGAGTTCCATGATGTTACAGGGATCGATGATACAGATCGCCGGATCGTCCCAATAACGGCCCATGGCCGCATTTCCCCGGTAGAGCCTCATGAAAAGTGTCAAGCCGAGGAAGAGGGCAAGTAAAGGATAAACGACCCACCGGGGCACATCGGATCGATTCGGCGATTCAGGAAGCCCCCGGAAACCCAAGAAAAGGAGAACTGCCCCGAGGAAGATCAGGAAGTTCAAGTGATTTGCGGGCAGGGAAAATGGCACCCCGATCCAGCGGAAGGCCTCGAACTGCAGGAAGGAAACCGTGATCAGGGTCGTCCCCAAGATCAAAAGGAGGAATGTTTCCAGGCTCGGTGCACGGGACGAGGAAGCGGAGCGGCTCTTTCCCTTGGGCGCCCCGGCCAAGGAACGACCTTTTCGCCCGGGAACCCGACGGACTGTTCTAGCCTTGGCCAAGTTATGGACCGCCTTCAGGTTGGTGGCGCCGTTCAGCGGACGCTATCGGGCAGTTGGTAGAAATAGACGTGGTCCCCGCCGGCACAGACCAGCGTATCCTCAGGGGTCACGGTCAGGCCCCGGTCGCCGGGGACCAGGCCGCCCTTTTCGTCCCTCAGGTCGCCGAGGTAATCCCCCTGGATGGTATAAGCCTTGATGCAGCTATAACCCTCGCTGTTGCTGGTCGAAACAAAAAGGCGTCCTTTCGCGTCAACAGCCACGGAGGCCACCCCTTTCTTGAACTTGAGGACCTTGGTGACCCGCCCGTCCTGGTCCAGGCATTGGACCCGGTGGTTCTCCGTATCGGCCACGAAATAATGTCCCTTTCCATCGGCTGCCACATCTTGGGGACCTTGGTATTCACCCTCTCCCGTACCCCGGCGGCCCCAAGTGGCGGCGACCGAGCCGTCGGGCGAGATCAGGGCGATCCGATGGCTTCCCGTATCCGCCAGCACGAAATCCCGCCCATCGAAGCCGATGCCCCGGGGTCCATAGAGGTTCTTGTTGGCCAAGTTCAGGTCCAAGACCTGCTTTCCATTCTCGTCGTACCCCTTGATGGCGGTGTTCCAGGTATCCATGACGAAAACGTGACCCTTGCCATCCGAAGTCGCGCCCGAAGGTTCGTGGAATTCCCCCGGGCCGCTGCCCGCCTTGCCCCAGGACTTGACACAATCGCCTTGGCGGTCGAAAAGCAGCAAGCGGTTCCCGCCTTGATCGACCACGAGGATCCTATCCCGTCCAATAGACGCCACACCCCATGCATTGAAATGTCCGCATGAATCGGTCGCCCCGGAGATGCTGAGCGTCGATCGGACCTTATAATCCTTCGTCACGTCCCCATGATAAAGATTCAGGACCTCCACCAGGCAGATCAGGCCCGCAACGACGATAACGGAGCGGACCAAAACGTTGCGATCCAGTCCCCCAAGCAGAGGGATGATCACGGAGGGGTTCCGTCCTTTGTTGTCCTTGGATCTGTTCTTCTTCGTGCGTTTGGTCATGGGTCTCCGATCGGGATTTGGACGTTCAGGGAGCCGCTTGTTACGGGGGAAATTTTCGCCTTCGGCGCGGAAGCCCCCGGCAACGGGCCAACAAAGCTCCAAAGGTCCCTTATGAGGAGAGATTTATACCACAAAATCCGCTGTCAAAAACTGTTTTAACGATAGACCCATCTTTCTATGGATCCTTTTCATCGGCATCATATCCCTTTAGGGGAAGGGCTTTGTTCGACGAACTTTTATATTATTTTTTCGGAAATATTCAGGGAGTACCAAGGACTTTTTGATAGCCCAAGTCGTGGTTCTCAATGGTCACCGCGGCGAAGCCGGGCAGGACCATGAGATAGGTCGAATAACGCACCCGGTGTTCCCCGGCCTTCAGGAAGACACGATGGGAAACAGGCCGGGCATCCCCTTGATGCATGGATTCGAGGGCCACCCGCCCATCCATCCAGATCTTGACCCATTCAGGACAATTGACCGAGAGGGTGTATTCGCCGTCCGCCGGAGCGGTCCAGAACCCTTCGCCGGAAACAGGCCAATCCTTCGCCCCCGCCGGGGGCGGATTGAGCCCGGGCGCAACATCCTGGAAAAACACCACACCCTGACGCATTCCCAGCCGGTCCTTGTAGACGCTCCGGACCCAATCCGTGTCATGGACCGGCAGGAATTGGAAGGCTTTCCCCGGTCTTTCCGGTATATCCGAAGCCTTGATCCGGACCCGGTAAAGGAACGGGGTCTCCTTCCGTGACTTCTGGTAATACTGCCAACCAGGCGTCCATTCGGAACGGGGAAAATCCCGCCTCAATCTTTCGATGGTCTTTTTGGAGAACCCGGAGAGGACGACCCCCACGTCCGGGCGGACCTCGCCGGACCGGATGGGAATGAGGTTGTGTTCCTGGAAAAGATAGGTCGGATGGCCGTCATGCAGGACGGCTTGGGCCGCCGCGTCGAAGAACCGGTAGGGGCTTTCCGGGGCCGGCACAAGATAGACCCGCGCCGCAGGAAGGAGCTTGTCGACCTCCGTCCCGACGCGCAGGTCGTCGTTGACGACATCGGACCACCATTTATCGAAGACGCGCACATAGGTGGCGCGGGCCTCCCAACCCCAAAAACCTAGGAAGACCAGGAGGATCAAGGCGCCCAGCACGGGCCTGCGGGGTTTCGCCCAATAGGTTCCCAACCATCCGGTCAACGCCCAACTCGCCACTAAAAGCAACGGCATCACCGCCCCTAAAAGCTTCGCACCGTGGGGATCATTCGTGAAAAGGAACGGGACGACACTGACAGGAACCGTCAGGACGAAAAAGACTTTCAACCAGCCGGGGCGCGAAAGGACCCAGACCAGGCCCAAAAGGACGAGGACCGCCGCGTGGAAATCCAGCACCGGATCCCCGACCACGTTCATGTCCGCCCGGTCCGACATCCCCAGGAACAGTCCTCGGACAGCGTTCAGGAGGCGTTGAAAAGTTCCGGAATAAAAGCCGATGGAAAGCCAACCCCCGGCATCCTTGGGCAATAAGGAATTGTTCGCGATACGGGCCGCCGCCTCGGTATGCAATGCCAATGGATGACTTAGGATCCCCGCGACCAGGGCGCCTGCCGCCCAGGCGTAAAGCCGACCCCGGAGTCCGGGAAAGGATCGCGCGGCCTGAAGAAAGACCGGCCCCAGGAGAGCCTGCCACAACACCCACCCGCCCATGCTCCCACCCCAGATACGGGAGGGAAGGTTGTCATGAAAAAGGGACAGGACGTGGTCCAAATAGAAAAGAAAGTAGAAGGCGACAAAAAAGACCAGGAAGGCCTCCGGGAGCCAAGCCGGGCCCTTGCGTAACCAAAGGTCGGACCACTCCAGGTGCGGAACGGGTTTCCAGCGAACAGGACGTGACGGACGGCCCGGGGACCTGTACACGGTCCAAAGGATCCAGGCGAGGGTCGCCACCATCAGGAAGAAGTACCAAGGACGAATGGCGTTGTAGGTGTAGAGCCCGAAAGCCAGGACCGTTCCCCATTGTAGGAAATGGCGCAGGTCGGGTTTCTTCAAGACCCGGACCTGGAACCAAAGATAAAGGCTCACGCTCAGGATCAGGGTCTGGGCGTTCTGGGCGCTCAAGTCGTGCAACAAAAGGGGTTTACTGACGGCCCCGAGACCGGCCATGATCAACCCGCCATAACGTTTTCCAGTGACCTCCCGGCCCAACCGGTAAAAGACCCACAATGCGGTCAAACTGATCAAGTTCGCCGCCAACCTCATGACGAAAAGGGCTTTCAACCCTGGAAAGAGCCACCAGATCAAACCAGCCACATCCGGGAAAAGGGGTTCGGTCGCCCCTCCGGGATAGATGATCATCCAGCGATGGAATTCCGCAATATAGTCGGCGAATCCGACGAAGTTCGCCGGGTCGTTCCAATAGGCCAAGTAAGCCTGGTCCGCCCGGACGAATCTCAGGAAGCCCGCCAGGGTCAGAATGGAAAAAAGGACCGGGTAGGCAAGGGAACGAGACAGGTCGCCCCGGATCTCGTCCAACGAAAGGCCGCGGAAACCCCTCCAAGCCAAACCCGCTCCCAACAGCAACAGGAAGGGCCAAAAGGGTCCTGGAAGGACACGGGAAGGCCCCAGCCAATTGAACCGATCGGTTTGAAGAAGGCCCAAACCGATGAAAATCGCGCCCAAGAGGATCCAGAGGGTGGCTTGGCCTAGATCGAAACCAGGAGTCCTCCGGAGCATCCAAGAAAGCCAAGGATGGCTCCACAAAGCTGTTTTATTTTTAGCGGCTTGCCCCGTTTTTTTATGGGTTCGAAGGGAAGGCAATCGGATGGACTCCCCGCTTGGGATCGACAACTTGTTCTGGACACGCATCGACGCGAACGGTCGTCATTCTATCCCATCGCCTTTATGGAATGGATCAATTTCGCAGCGTACCGTCCCACGGGGAAGCCATGCAGGGTCCTTGGGTCTGTGGTATAAAGGGTCGCCTTGATGCGCGGAGGGACCGCGCTTTTTAAAGGAACGCCGCCCGGAAAGGTGGGACCACATGCCGACGAAAGACCTCTTGAAATCCCATGCCCTCTGGCCGCACTGGGTAGCCCTCTTGGCTTTCATCTCCATCATCTCGGCCGCCCGGCTCCATACCTTCGACGAGCCCATCGAAAGGGATTTGGCGGTCTACGCGGTGACCGCTCACGGGCTGCTCCATGGCCGGGTTCTTTACAGCGATCTCTGGGACCACAAGCCCCCCGCCATCCATTTGACCTATGCCCTGGCGGAACTCGTCACCGGTTACGGTCAGCAGGAATTCTTCTTTCTGGGTCTTTTGGGGACCATCCTGACCCTCGTCGGGCTCTATCGCCTTGGATCTTCCACTCTCGGTCCCCAGGCCGGATTCTGGGCCGCCGCACTTTGGACCTGCATCTGTTCGGACATGTCCTTCGAGGCCAATCAACCAAATGTTGAGACTTTCATCAATGCGGCCTTGGTATGGACACTGGTCTATATCGTTCCCGATGGAAGGACCTCGCGGCACCTCGCCTTGGCCGGATCTTTCCTTGCCCTAGCGGGGTTCTACAAACCCCAAGCCTTCCTTTATATCATCCTTTTTCCGGCCGTCATTTGGACGGTCGAAAGGGGGGGTAAAAGGCTTTCACAAGCCCTAAGGTCCTTCCTTTGGCTCCTGATCCCTTCCTTGGTCCTTTGGGCGGTCTGCTTCCTCTACTTCTTCGCCGTGGGTCGGTTCCAAGATTTCTACGATGCCGTCTTCGTCTTCAACAAGTTCTATTCCACCCAAAGGCCGACCTTGGTGAACTTGGCCATGGGTTTTTGGCCCCAGAACCTCTTCCCCGATTTCAGCCGGTTCCTTGGCCCAACTGTCGTCCTCATTGTCCTGGCCGCGCTGGGAAGTCTGCGGCGTTTGGGAAACCTATGGCTCTTCTTCTTGGCCTATCTGGCCGGCACTTTCCTCTTCGTGGCCAGTTCAGGCCAGTTCCTGCCCCATTATTACCAATTATGGCTGCCCCTGCTGGCCCTGGGTGGGGGTATGGCCATTGTCGTGGTGGGAGGCTGGTTGAAGGGTCTAACACCCCTTCCGGCGCTGGCTTGCCTCTGGCTCATCGTTCCTCACGAGGTCGGTTTCTATTCATTGAGTTCGCACCAATGGTCGGACCGGAAATATCACGATCACTTCCTGCTCGCCTACGACCTGGCCCATTCGTTGAAGGGCATCCTCAAGCCTGGTGAAACTTTCCTCCACTTCGGCAACGAAACGCCCCTTTATTTCTATGCGGAGGCGGATCCCCCCACCGGACTTACCTATATCTATCCTTTCAAGATCGGTCCTTTGGCGGAACGGTTGAATTCAAGGTTCCTGGCGGATCAGGCGGCCCACAAACCCCAACTGGTCGTACTGGACAACATCGTTTACGCCGAATATCGGCCGACCTATTTCAAGGATTACGATCTTTGGAGGTACTACCCCATCGACAAGCGTTACGCCCTATTGGTGCGGCGCGGTGGGGA
Source organism: bacterium (assembly GCA_035549195.1). Lineage (NCBI taxonomy): Bacteria > bacterium. The sequence continues at coordinate 88,267 of DASZRK010000040.1, read as the reverse complement.
GCTTGAGGCGCGTTTGAGGCGGGAAGGCCGGTTCTTCGATCGCGAAACCGTCAACAGGGCGGACTGAACTTCCGGGACCGGCTCAATTCCCGGGGACTTGGAAGAGGAAGGCCCGGTTATAGGCGGTGAACAAAAGGGTATCGTCGGGACCCATGTTCATCGAACGGATACCTGAGAACCATTCGCCGAAACCATCCTGGTCCCTCAGGACACCCAGGGATTCCCCCGAAGGTCCGAAGACCTGGACCGAACCCGTGTCCACATCGGTGGCCGCGTAGACCCGGCCTTTCCGGTCCACCGTCATGGCGATGATCCGGCCTTGGCAAACCATGGACCGGACCGGTCCGCCGTTCTCGTCCAATACTTCGATCCGCCCGCTCTTGGCATCCGCCACGAAATAGTGGCGCTGTCCGTCGGTGGCTAAAACGGTCGGTTCCTGGAACTGACCCGGGCCGTCCCCCCGGCCCCCCCCAGGAGGCGCTGTGCTTGGTATCCGGGGTCATCCAGACAACTCGGGCGTTCCCCGTGTCCGTCGACAACAGTCGTTCCCCGTCGAAAAGGATGGTTCGGCCATCGGTCCCGGTGATCTTCGAGAAGGGGATCTGGAGGGCCACCTTGCCGCCCGCGTTGATATCCCGAAGGTCCCTTCCCGATTCCGCCACATAGATCCCACCATGACCGTCAGGCATGATACTCGAAGGATCCCGGAATCCCAAAAGACCATCCCCCTTATTTCCCCAGACGTTCAGCAATTTCCCCTTGCGGTCAAAGACCAGCAGACGGCCATTCTTGGAATCCCCCACCACGATCCTGTCCTTTCCGAGGGAGGATATGCCCGACCCTTCGAAGGGTCCGCAGGCTTGGTGCTCACCCAGGACACGGGCCAGCATCCTTACCCGGAATTCGTGGAAGGGCTGGGTATGGTGCAAATGGATGATGATCTCGTAAAGGACCACCGTCAGCAGGACGATGATGGCGACGGCCATGCCTGAAAAAATAGGGGAAGCGGTGGGAACCACGGAGACAGGGGATGAGGTCGATTTCACCTTGGCCCTTCGCGTGGCCTTCTTTCGGGTCGCCATGACGTTTCCTTCCGGACCGGTCTGATGCGTCGGGCAGTAGCATATATCACCCTTCGGGGGCCGAAAAGGAATATGCGTCCTCTTCCTGAATGAAGTTGGCGGATCATCGAAAAGTTTTTAAACTTGGACCGACATGTCCTCCACCCGCCGCCCCCGACAAAGTTGGTCCATCGTCCTTTTTTGTTATAACGAGGAGGCCACGGTCCAAGAGGTCGCTCGATCGTCCTGGAGGGTCCTTTCCCGTATCGCGGGCGCCCAAAAGGAGCTCTTGATCGTGGATGACGGGAGTACGGATGGTTCGGCGCGGATCATCCGGCGCTTCGTTCGGGCGACCCCAGGGACCCGCGCGTTATTTCATCCCGTCAACCAGGGCATCGGACGCACCCTCCGGGACGGATATTTAAACGCCCGTTATGAGAATGTCTGTGCGGTCCCCGCTGATGGGCAGTTCGACGTGGAGGAATTGCTTCCCTTCGCACGGGTCGACCAGGACACTTTCGTCTCCTTTTTCCGGAAAAATCAGGTCGGTTACAGCCCCTACCGTCGTTTACTATCGCGGACCAACCGGGCCATGAATCGTCTGGTCCTGGGGATGGAACTAAAGGACGTGAATTGGGTAAAGGTGTACAAACGCAGTAAGTTATCGAAGCTGGACCTGCGCCTGCAAAGTTCCCTGATCGAGAGCGAGATCTGCGCGAAACTGTTGGCGGACGGTGCCCGGGCCCTGCAAGTTCCCTCGATCTACCACCGACGCGTCGGGGGAAAGGCCAAGGGAGCGAGCCCGAGATCCGTCTACCGGGCCGCCGTAGAGACGATCAAATTAGCCTGGGTTTTCTGGACTTACCGGCTCAAACCCGGACGCTAGCCCTTCCCCATCGCCAACCCTTCCTTTATGCCCGCGACCACTTCATCCACTTGGGCCCCGGTCATTTCGGGGTAAAGGGGCAGGGAAAGGAGCTGGGAACAGGCTTTTTCGGCCAAGGGGAATTCCCCGAGCCCATGTCCCAAATGGGCGTAGGCCTTCTGCAGATGCACCGGGATGGGGTAGTGGATGTTGGTCTGGATACCCCTGCCGCTCAAGAATTCCTGGAGGGCGTCCCTCTTTTCCACCCGCACCGCGTAGACATGATGGACCGACCGTAGATGGGGAGGGTTTCGGGGGATCGCCAGGGGAAGCCCCTCCAACTTTTCGTCGTAGAGTTTCGCAAGACCCCGTCGGGCTTCGGTCCATTTCTCAATGTATTTCAACTTCACGCCCAGGATCGCCCCTTGCAAGGCCTCCATGCGTCCATTGAACCCCGCTAGATCGTGATGGTAACGTTTCTCGGCCCCCCAATCGCGAAGCGACCGGACCTTTTTGGCCAGGGCTTCATCATTGGTCGTCACCGCCCCTCCTTCTCCGTAGGCCCCCAGGTTCTTGCCCGGGTAAAAGCTGAAACAACCCGCCAAACCCAGGCCGCCCACCCGCTTCCCCTTGTATTCGGCTCCATGGGCCTGGGCGGCATCTTCGATCACCGGGATGCCACTTTGGTCCGAGATATCCAGGAGCGGACCCATCTCGGCAGGGCGGCCGTGGAGATGCACCGGCAGGATCACCTTGGTCCGGGGACCGACGGCCGCAATGACCTTGGCCGGATCCAGGTTAAGGGTGGCGGGATCGACGTCCACGAAGACCGGCCTCGCGCCGACATAAAGGACGGCGGCGGCGGTGGCCACGAAGGTGAGCGGCGTGGTGATGACCTCATCCCCCGGCCCCACGCCGGCGGCCAAAAGGGCCATTTGCAGGGCACTGGTACCGGAATTGACCGCAACGCAATGGCGTGTCCCGCAATAGGCGGCGAAGGCCTGTTCAAAGGCGGCCACTTCGGGCCCCAGGACATAATGTCCGCTCTCCAGCACACGGGCTACCGCCTCCCCGATCTCAGCTTGGATCGAACGGTATTGGGCCTTCAGGTCCAGGTAAGGGATCATAGGCCGAATTGCTTCCAGTCCAGGGTCACTGGGTTGCCCTTCTGGGCCATGGACCGGGAGGCCGCTTCCAGGATATGCACGATACGTAGCCCCGCCACGCCATCCGAGAGGGGGCGGGACCCTTTCAGGATCGCCTCGGCGAAAGCGTCCGCCTCCAGGCTCAGCGCTTCCGTAGTATCCAGCTTGGGGGACCAAACGTCTCCAAGCCGATAACTGACCAGCATCTTGTAAAGACCCTCCGGATCACCGGTCAGGGTGATCCCCTTGTCGTACACCTTCACTTTCTCGGTGGGTTCCACGTCGTCATAGACGATCATCTGTTTATCGCCTCCGATAAGGGTCTTACGGATCTTGACGGGCGCCAACCAATTGGCATGGATGTGGGCGATCAGGTCATCCTCGAAGAAACAGGTAAGGTAGGCGATGTTCTCCGGCTCCTTGGGCACATGGGCGATGCCGGTGGCCGAGATGGCAGTGGGCCTCCGGTCCAACAAGTGGTCCATGATGGAGAGGTCGTGAACCGCCAGGTCCCAGAGGACGTTGATATCGTGCTGGAAGAGCCCCAGATTGACGCGGACCGAATCGTAATAGTGGACCTTTCCCAGTTTCCCCGTAGCCACCATCTCCTTGATCTTGCGCACCGCCCCCGTGTAGAGGAACGTGTGGTCCACGAAAAGGACCAATCCCCTCCGGGCGGCCTCCTGGACCAATTGGTAGGCCTCCTGGGAATTGGAGGCCAAGGGTTTTTCCATGAAGACATGTTTGCCGGCCTTCAAGGCCTTCAAGCCCAGGTCAAAGTGCGTGAAAACCGGCGTGGCAATGGCGATCGCCTGCAGGGAGGGGTCCTCCAACAGATCCTCAGGACGGGATGTGGTGCGTAATGAAGGATAGCGTTTCTTGGCCTTGGCCAGGTTCTCGGGCTTTAGGTCAGCGACCATCGTGACCTGGAGATCTTCATTCTCCATGAAATTACGGACCAAATTAGGGCCCCAGTAGCCGTAGCCCACCACGCCAATGGAGATCATGATCTTCCCTTCCGGTCACGCGTGTCGCCGACCACCCTGGCAGGGATCCCCACGACGATCGCATGGTCCGGCACGTCCTTGGTCACCACCGCGCCCGCACCCACCAGGGCGCCCCGGCCGATGGTCAAGCCGCACAGGATGACCGCCCCGCTCCCCAGGGAGGCACCTTCCCGGATCAAGGTGGGTACGACCTTCCAGTCTTCCTCCGTTTGGAGTCGGCCCCCTGTCGTGGCCCGGGGATAGGGATCATTGGTGAAGAGGACCCCGTGTCCCACGAAAACTCCATCCTCAAGGGTCACTCCCTCACACAGGAAACTATGGCTCGAGATCTTACAGGAGCGGCCCACCCGGGCGCCTTTTTGGATCTCCACGAAAGCCCCCACCTTGGAATCGTCGCCGACTTCGCAACCATAGAGATTGACCAGGTCGGGTTGGGGGATCGCGACGTTCTTGCCGAGCTTGACCGATGGGGAAATGGGCATGGGACCTGCTTTTTGGAGGGATGACCGGCGAGACGACCCAAGAATAACACAAAGGGTGTGCCTCCAGAAGCCGGCCTCAGGAACCCCCTGTTTTACGGGCAGAGGCGTAGAGCAGGAGACCGTTCACCACGAAGATCTTTTCCAGCGTGAAGCCGTTCTCCGCCAGTGTCGCCCTCAGGCGGGACTTGGTGAAGTGGTGGATATGCCCACAACGGTACTTGTGGTACACGCTTCCCTTCACATAACCCATCCAAAGGCAGTTCAGGTTGAACAGGATGAAGAAGGGGCCCAGGAAAAAGTCGTAGGGAACGGTCACGAGGAAGGTCCCCTTGTCCTTGAGGATACGGCGCACTTCGCCGAGCACTTCCTGATGGTTGAACACGTGTTCCAGGACCTCCGACATCAGGACCACGTCCAGGCTCTTGGGTTTCAATCCGGTCTTGGAGAGATCGGCGGCCACCCTGAAACCGGCTAGACGCTTGTTCTTCTTGGCCCAAGCCAGCATCTTTTGGTTGATATCCACCCCGAAAACCGGCAGTTGGTGGATGTTCCAACGGCAATTGCCGCAACCCAGGTCCGCCATCTTCATGCCCTTCTTGAAGTGGTCGGACACGAACTTCGTCAAGCGTTCATAGCGGGAGCGATGGTACCAGGCCCGGAACTTGCTGACCTTGGTCTCGTCGGACATCTCGTCGTAGTAGTCCTCGTCCATTTCCCGGTATTCCACTTCGGCCATCTTGGCCGAGCTGAAGGTGGAGATACGGTTCAATAGGGCGTTGGAGGCGGCCAGAATGAAAAGGCAGGAGATCAGAGCTTCCATCAAGCCGAAGCCTTGGAACTGGAACAACCAAAGCATCACTCCCGCGCCCACGGAGACCCAGAAGCTCATGAAAAGATGCAAGCCCCAAGAAGTGCGCATGCGGATCTCTTGGTTCACATAAACAACGTTGTAATAGATGTAATGGAAGACCTGGTTCAGGAAAGTGCCTATGGCGAATGCCGGGGCCGAATTCAACCCCCGGTGGTTGACCAGGAAAAGGGTGACGGCCAGGTTGAGGGCCGCTCCCAGAAGGCCACCCAGGAAAAAGATCAGGACCGCGGGATGGCGCCAGCGTTGGACCACGTCATGATCGTGCACAGGTCAGCCTTTCTGCGCGGCGATGAAGTAACAAGCTCCCTTGCCACCGTCTGCGTTCAAGGACTTGCGCAGCCAATTGGAGGCGAACCACTTCACCGGCCCCCGGGGCCCGAGGACCCAACGGCCGAACAACGCCTTCAAGATCTTGGAAGGAAAGGCCAGGATCATCCATCGCTCATAGACGTGGAAGGTCGGGATAGGGATGATGTAATCGGTCTTGACCGTCTTGAACCCGGCCTTCTTGAGGCGTTTGGTCCAAGTGGCGGCATCGTCCACGTGGTAATGCTTGAAGGTTTTATTGAGGTTGTCGATGTACCATTTGCCAAGGCCTTTCAGGCCCATTCGGGTGAGCACGCCGCGGAAAAAGGTGTCGCTGGAATAGCATTCGCTCGGCACCGTGATGAGCAGGCGCCCCCTGGGCTTGAGGACCCGGTGGATCTCTTTCAGGGCCTTGTCCAGGTCCGGGATATGCTCCAGGACGCAGTTGCTGACCACGGTCTTGAAGGAACCCTTCGGAAAGGGGATCTCGGTGGCACTTGCGCAAAGGGCCTTTTTGTAGCTTTTGCTGGCGATCGCCCTTTCCACCTCGGCCTTGTCCAGATCGATACCCGCTTCCAAGTTGCCGCCAAAGGCCACCCGGGCCAAAAAACCATCCCCACAACCGACATCGAGTACCGGATGTTCGAGTCTCTCCTTGGAGAACCGATGGCACTCAAGTGAGCGCCAAAAGGCCATGGCAATGGGGGTTTTTTCTAGGTAATCCTTGAAAAATTCCTCGCGGCTTTTAGGGGTGGGCTTCAAGGGGTCTCCAGGGAACAAGGATCGGTCAATAACGGGCTTAGTTTACCAACAATTCCATTATTTTTTTAAGTTCCCGGTCCCCTTTTGGGCTTGGAAGCGTCAGCACTCCAGGGAAGGTTTTGGCGGCAAAGGGCCTATACTGGCCCCAACGCCCCCACAAAGGCACAGCTCTCATGGAAAATATCCAAGCGCAGTTCCAAGGAATGACCGAGGCCTTGGTCGACCGTTCGCCCTTCTTTTCCTTTTGGACCCCAACCGATGTCAGCCCCGCGCTTTCCCGGAAGTTCCTCTTGAGCTTCGACCTGCTGGTCAAGAGCTTCCCGTCCCTCATCGCGACCGGCGCGGGCCGTATGGAGGATGAAAAGGCCCGGTTGGTCCTGGCCGTCAACCTTTACCAGGAAAGCGGCGAAGGGGACTTGGAGCGCACCCACCACGCCATCTACCGGAAATTCCTCAGGACCGCCGGGTTCGACCTGACCGCCCTTCCCGAGGACCCTTTCGCCGTCCTTTGGAAGAACCGGCTGACCGACTATCTCCAACAGGCCCACCCGGGTTCGGTCCTGGGCGCTTTGGCCGCCGGGGAATTCCTCGCCCAACCGGCCCTGGGAAGGCTTTATCCCGTCCTGAAGGACCACTATCCGGACGCGGACCAAGAATATTTCACCAAGCACCTGGTCCTGGAAACGGAACACGTTGAGGAGATCACGGCCTTGCTGGCCGGCTTCGCGGGGAGCGAGACGGGCTGGAAGGAAGTGTTACAAGGGTTCGAATTCGGACTTTCGGTCTGGGAGACCTATTTCAACAACTTGGCCCATCACCTGACGGGCGCTCCCCCGCCCCACCTCATCCGCCACTGAACCGCCCGTTCACTCGAAGACGGGCAAGGGTTTGACGCGCCTGCATCCCAACTTCACTATCTCGGTGACATGCAACTGCATCATGGAGGAAAGGTAACGCTCCTGCGTGTCCGCCAGGGTCTTGCGTTCCCCGAAAGTCGAGCAGGCCAGGAGGATCAGGTCCTTGCCGTTGGCGATATGGGGCGGTTCGTCCCTCTCGATGTCCTCGATGGCGTCCATCAATTCCTTGTCGAACAATCGCTTGAAGATACTGGTCGGTAGGTCGGTCATGGAGGACAGCACGATCTCACCGGCGAACTGATTGGCCGCCGCGATCTCCGGCGCCGTCCTGGCCTCGGTCTGCACCTTCTGCATCTCGACGAGGATGGGCGGCAGTTCGAATTCATCGATGCGGGGTTCGGACCCGTAACGTTTCAATTGTTGGGCGAAGACGTCGTAATGCCTCATCTCGTCCTGGATCTGGCGGGCCAGCCGCAGTTTCAATTGGACCTGGTCTTCGGGAAGCAGGGTGATCTCCCGGGCCTGGGCCACGGTGCCGAAATACCACTCGCTCCAGGCCCTTCGCCTCATATAGGTGATGAGGTTGGCCTTGTAGGCCGCGGGATCCATTTCGATGAACTCGTAGGTGTTCCAGTCATAGAGGTCGTCCCCGATATCCTTGGCCCGGTGGTAGAGCTTCTGCATATATTCGTTGTCCGAAAAGGCCATCAGCTCCTTTTCGGCCCATTTGGAATAGGCCGGAACGGTCAGAACTTCGCCTTGCGCCAAGGTCGTCGTTTCTGTTTTTCCCAAGATCGTCCTCCATCCTTCTTTGCGGCTTTGTGTCAATGTTGGTTTATTTGAAAACATCCTCTTCGACATTGTTCCCGTACCAGATCTCCAGTCCCACCACCCCGGTCGATTCCATCTCCCCATTCAAGTGGTCCGAGGTCATGAACTGCGGGGCCTTGGAAACGTCCGAGGCCTCATGGACCACCAGGGCCACCGCCGGATCCCCGGGCAGGTGGTGGATGCTGTAGTTGCTGTTCTTGTACTTACGCCCCTCATGGTGGTGGTTCTCGGCCCGGAAGCATTTGAGCCAGAAATCGTAATCCCTTACTTCGTTGCGGGCGATGACGATCCCCCCCGCCATCTTGGGTTGGGACGTGTAAACCCTCTTCTGGGTGTCCAGCCCGTACCAAATTTGGGGGATCCGGGCTCCGGCCCTGTCCATGGCGGCCATGAACCCCGGAGAACGGACAAAAGAAACGCCCCTTTGCAGGTCGGAACTTTCGAGGGTGAGGATGAAGGTGTTCTTGGCCTTGAGATCCCTATGCAGGCTGTAGGCGGTGAACCCATTCGCCTTGAGGTCCGGGACCTGGGCCAGGAAGGCCTGCCGGTAGGCTTTCAGTCCGGAGGCGGCCTGACGGACAAAAACGATACCGGGCCGGTCCAGGGAAGAAGCATGGGACGCCCCTATCCATCCCAAAGCAAAAGCCAGCATGAAGAAGAACTTTTTCAAACTTCCCTCCCATTCGCGGTCTCGACCCCCCCGAATCTACATCCTTCGCGCCTGCATGACAATCATTCCACCTGCGTCCATTATCATGCAGAGCTTTTCGATGACCGGGATGAAAAACCTTGTTTCCATCCCCCAAACAACGGCACGCATCCTGCTTTAAAGCCTAGGGCAAGGACCGGGGGCTCGCTCCTGAACGACTGCTGGTCCACCAAACCTCAAGGAGAAATTCAATGCGCAAATATGCTTATGTGGCTTTGACGTTACTGTGGGTCTCGGGTCCAGTGGCCTGTTCGACGGCCAAGAAGCAATCCCCGGACAGCTCGACGGCCGCCATGTCGGCGAAACCCACCGCCCAATCCTCGGCCACCCCGACCGTCGCCGAAACGAAGAAAAAAACCAAGAAAGCCAAGAAGGTCCAATGAACCCCCCGGAGAAGACCATGAACAGGATCTTTTCAGCCCTGGCCGCCGTCATGTTCCTGGCCGCCGGCTGCGCTTCCCAAAAGGAGGTGCAAAGCCAGGCCATCCCGTCCCAGGCACCGGCCAGGAAGGCGGCCAAACCGGCCCAGTCCACCTATTCGGTGTCGAAAGGGGATTGCCTTTGGGCCATTTCAGGGAAGGTCTATGAGGATCCCTTCCAATGGCCCCTGCTCTTCAAGGCCAACCGGGACCAGATCCACGATCCGGACCTGATCTATCCCCAGCAGGTCTTCCAAGTGGAAAAAGGGTTGGAGGCGGAGGACATCCAAAAGGCGAAGAAACTTGCCGGGAACACGCCTCAATATGTCCCTCACAGCCAGCCCCGGGCTTCCCTCCCCATCAATTACTTCTGAAGACCGGTAATCCTCTTTTCTTCGACGTTTCCGGGGGTGGTCCACACGACGCCCCCACCTCCTTTCCACCCCTCCGTTCCTCCATTGGACGTTCCAAACCCCATCGCCGCGCCTAACGGGGCGCTTGCCCGATCTTCTCCAGGTACTCCAGGCCCTTTTGGGCCTGGGCGTCCCCGGGTTTCAGGTCCAGGACCTTTTGGAAATAGTCCGTCGCCTTGGGGTATTGGCCCAATTCCAGGGTGGCGATGGCCGCGTTGCCGTAGGCGGCGGCGTATTGCGGGTCATAGGTGATGGCCCGATCGTAGGACAAAAGCGCGTCCTTTAAGTCCCCTTGATGGTAATAGGCGTTCCCCAGGTTGAAGTTGAATTGGGGATCTTCCGGGACCCAGTTCTGGGCCCAATGGTATTGGTCCCAGGAACGGCCATAGGCCGCCCGCGCGGCCTCCACATCCGCCACTTTCGCGTGCGCGGTCAAGGCCGCCTTGGCGGCATCCCCTTTATCTTCGTAATAAAGACCCAGGGTGTTCCGGAAGACCGCGTAATCCCGATAGGTGAGGTCATGGGTCCTTCCATCCAAGGGGAAGCCGGGTTCGCCCAGGTGACGCAGGCGCAGTCCGTCCCAGACCCGGTCCGCCTTGACCTCATCGAAGGGTTCCTTCGATCCGAAGGTCACGCCCTTCCCCGTCACCCCGTAGGCCTGTATCCGCACGCCCGGCAGGGAGTTGTCCTCGATCTTATTGAAGCTCACATAAAGGTCATGCCCGGGATTCTTTTGAAGGATCCATTGGCAAAGGGTGGGGACGGATTCGGCGCCCAAGGACTGGGCCGTTCGCGGCACCTTCAGGTCCGGATGGTCCCGGTAAAGTTCCCGGCGTATCCAGTCCATCGGGAGCCCATCCATCCCGACCACCGCGATGTCTTTCCGTTTCCCCTCGACCCATTGCAGGTACCAGGACGGGAACACCAGGCTGTCCCCTTTGCAAAAATAAAAAGCGTTCCTTGGCACGGGTTTGAGGCTGTTCAGGATGAAATCATAGGAATAGGTGTAATCGCTCTGACGGGCCTGGGTAAAACGGAGGACACCCAGCCAAACGACCAAGAGGGCCAAAAGTCCCAGGACCATCTTCCCCCAAAGGGGCCGGGCATTCCCTCCCGTTCTGAGGCGGATACTCCATCCCCAGGCACAGCCTAAAAGGATGAAGAGATGGGCCGGTAGTACGTAGTCCGCGATGAGATAAAGACGGTCCTCCGAAAGGTTCAAATAGACCGCCAGGGCCCCGGCCACGCCCAGCCAGAGAAGGGCCAAGCCCTGGGCCCAGGGCTTTTCCACTTTCGCCATTTCCCAAATCCCCCAAAAGGAGATAAGTAAAAGCCCCCCGAACTCCCAAAAACTGTCGTGAAGAATGACGACCAACTGCCGCACCCAGGCGGAGACCCCGCCCGCCGCTTCCGGTCCCAGGTATTGGCTGCGCAGGAAATCGGACGTGAAATGGCGCCAGGAAGAAGGGTCACCCCAGTTCAAATGTGGATCGGCAAGGGCCCGGATGGGCAGAAGAACGTAAAGGCTGACCCCCAACAGGAACATCCCCAGAAGAAGGATCGGCCGGGAGGCGGGATGCGGAACCTCTTCCTGCGGGTCCGGTCGGACAGGAAGCTCCCGGAATAAAGGCAGCGCCAACAACGCAATACCGGGCAGGAGGGCCAGCATGGTCATCCAATGGTTGGCGAACCCCAGTCCCAGGAGGAAGGCCACCGGAAAGAGTTTCCCTTCGCGCAGGCACCAAAGGATGGCCAAAAGGAGGAGACCGGTCAGTTCATAAACGCCGGTCTTGGCGCTCAAAGCCGCCGGATAGGCGGTCTTACCCAGGATCCAAAGGAAGGAAAAGAGGGCGGCCGTCGGACCCGAAAGCCCCACCTTCGCCTTGAGGAACAGGAACAACAGCAGGCAGATGGCCGCTCCCAAGAGGGCCGAAGAGAGGTTGACCCGGAAACCCAGGGCCCCCAAGGGTAAAAGGGCCATCAAATGCCCCAGCAAGGTGTGGAGAGGGTAACCCGGCGGATGGGGGATGCCCAGGGTGACGCAGGCGGTCACCGTTTCCGGGCTGTCATCCAGGTAAAAGGTCGGGTTGAGGCCCAGCAAGGCCCAAAGGAAGGCCGACAGGAAAACGGCCCATGCCGTCAAAAAAAAAGCGCGTCCTTGGTTCACCATAGGACGCGCATTTTAACCCAAGATCCTGGCCTTTTTAGAACACGAAGCGCATTTGGGCGTAGTGGTTGTAGGCCTGGCTCAGGTCGTCGGCCCCGTAGGAATAGTCCAGGCCGAAGAACCCGGCCAGCACCCCGGCGCCCAAACTGAGGTTTTGGTTGCCGAAACCCAAACGGGCGTTGAAAAAGCCGCCCAGGGTATAGGTGGCCCCCAGCTTGATGCGGGAAGCCGAAGCATCCCCCGTGTAAAGACTGGACGAGGAGAAGATATCGTCCACTTCCCCGTTCAGCCTTAGGTCAGGAATGGGATGATAGGAAGCGGCCAAGTTCACCATGGTCGGGGCCGGATCGGACATGAAACCCGCCAGGAGCGAATTGGACGGCGCGGTCTCGCTGGCACCCTGGTGGAAAAGATCCAGGATGGAGAGACCTAAGTCCAATGGGAGATTCGGAAGCTCATAGAGCGCCCCCAGGTCGAAGCCCCACCGGGTGGTGGAGGCCGTGATCTCGTCCTTGAAGGTATCGCCGATGTTCGAATTGTTGAAACTGAACCGGTCATAGGCCATATGGCGGTTGACGATCTTGAGGTTGGCGCCCACCGTCAGACCCGGCAGTTCCTTCTCCACCGGCTGGAAGCTGTAGGTGGCCATGGCCACGGTGTCGATATAGACCAGGGCCGTCAGGATCCCCATGTCGTCAGTGAGATGGTTGAGGATGTTCTTGCCCAAAGCCTCCGTGTCCACACCCGACAAGGTAGATCCCACATTCTGCTTAAATGTGTCCAAGCTCTCAGTACCATTCTTCAATGCGGCGATGTCGGAAGAAACGGAGGATTGTTGGGAAGACGACAAAGATTCGTCCAAACCCGCCTGGATACTGTTGGACATTGCATTGTAAACCGCTTGGATATTGGTATCTGAATTACTGTCCAAGGGAATGCCAAGAATTGCTTGACTCAAATTTCCCTGCCAGACTTGGGTGAAGGCGTGGGTGCTGTTATAGACCTGTATCCCAAAATGCTTATCGAGCCGCACCGCGACATTGCCACCCACACCCGCTTGGACCGCCTTGTCGGTCAAATGTTTGAGGAAATCTTGTATTTCACCTAAGCCTTGATTGACCTCGGCCGAGTTGGATGTGTTATACCCGTCGGCAATTGACTTGAAGGCACTATCAGGATTGAAGTTGAGGTTATCGAGATAGTCGATCAGGCCAAATACATCGTTCGAGATGTTCAGGCCCAGGGAAAAGGCTTCCACCCCATGGGGCGCCCGGCCCAAAAGGGCGGGGTTGAAGGCGGTGGCGTTAAAAAGGGTCCCATCGGCACCGACCGCGTTGCCCATTCCGACCGCCACGATGTTCACCTGGGAGGGGGGCAGCTTCAGGACGGCGGGGGCCTGGGCCAAAGCCAGGACCGGCATCAGGATCACGGCGAAGGCGGCCAACAGGGTTCGTTTCAAGTTCCTCTCCTTGGGTGGGATGCGGAATTATAGCATCCCCGGAGCGGCGCTACCCCTTTAGGGATTTCAGGATCCTCTCGCCTTCCTTGTCCTCGATGACCCGAAAAGCAGGGTCTTCCAAACGGGCATAAAGGACCTCCGCTTCCTTGATATGGAACCAAAGCCCATGGAGCGCCAAGCTCCCGTCCTGGACACGCCGGGCCACCCGCTCATAGGTCATCAAGTGCTCCAGTTGAAGCAGGACGTTCTGCTGGGAGACCGCGTTGACCAGCGCCGGGCCGGCCAGCCCCGGTTCCCTCTTCTTGACCCGGGCCAGGGCCTCTTCCCCGCGACGCAACCAGGCCTTCAGGAACGGCAACGGGACATTTTCCCGCCCCTCGCAGATGGCCTTCACCGCGCCGCAATCCGAATGGCCGCAAACGATGATGTGCTTGACGGAAAGCTTCTCCAGGGCGAACTCCAGGGCCGCCAATTCGGACTCGTCGGTGGGGGTGGCCGTTCCCGTCTCGTTGGGGGTGACGAAATTGCCGGCGTTGCGGAAGACGAAAAGGTCGCCCGGATCGGTGGAAGCGAACACGTTCACCGCCATGCGGCTGTCGGAGCAGGCGATGAAGAACACGTCGGGCTTCTGGCCCAACGCCAGTTGGGCGAAGGTGTCCTTCACCTGTTCCCGCTTGACGCGGTGGAAATCCATGATGCCTCGGATGAGTTTTTCCACGGGGCCTCCCTTGTTTCGGTGTTGGGGATTTTAAACTATCACGGGACCGGGAAGGAACGAGGACCGGTCAAAAAAGGATGGCTCGCAGCTCCGAAGGGACCCCGTCCCGGATGAGCTTCAGGACCTCCTGGGAGGTCTTCACCTGTAGGGCCGCCTTGGCGATCTCCTTGGCCTTGGCGTGGGGCATCATGCGGATGACCTTCTTCACCTCGGGGATGACGGAGGCGCTGGCCGAGAATTCGTCCAGGCCCATCCCCAGGAGCAGGGGCACGAGCTGGGGATCGCCCGCCATCTCGCCGCACATGCCCACCCACTTGCCCGCATTATGGCAGGCATCGATGGTGGTCTGGATGAGGCGAAGGATGGCCGGGTTCAGCGGGTCGTAAAGATAGGCCACCGATTCGTTCACCCGGTCCACGGCCAGGGTGTATTGGATGAGGTCGTTGGTCCCGATGGAGAGGAAGTCCAGTTCCTGGATGAGCAGGTCGGCCATCACCGCCGCCGAGGGGATCTCGATCATGGCCCCCACCTCGATGCCCGAGCGGAAGACCTTCCCTTCCCGTTTCAGTTCCTGGATCGATTGGTTCAACAACACCTTGGCCTCCCGCACCTCCGACAGGGTCGAGATCATGGGGAACATGACCTTGATGGGCCCGTGGACCGCCGCCCGCAGGATGGCCCTGAGCTGGGCCTTGAAGATGTCGGGGCGCTTGAGGCAGAGCCGGATCGCCCGGAGCCCCAAGAAGGGGTTGGATTCGTTGAGCGGGTTCAGGTGGGTGAGGAACTTGTCGCCCCCCAGGTCGAGGGTGCGGATGATGGCCGGGCTGACCCCCGCCTTGACGGCCAACTGCTTGTAGGCTTCGTATTGCTCGTCCTCCGAGGGGATCTCGTCGCGGTCCAGGAAGAGGAACTCGGTGCGGAAAAGGCCGATGCCTTCGGCCCCATGCTGGAAGATGTCGTCCAGTTCCTGGGGGATCTCGATGTTGGCCGCCAAGGTCACCTGGTGCCCATCGGGCGTGGTGGCCGGGAGCGACCGCAGGGCTTCCAGGCTTTTCTGGAAGGCCTCGTAGCTGTCCTTGAGCCGCTGGTAGTCCTTGAGGGTGGTGGGAAGGGGGTTCACCACCAGCAGCCCCTTGTTGCCGTCCAGGATCAGCAGGTCGCCGTCCTGGACCTCATTGGTGAGGTTCTGCATCCCCACGATGGCGGGGAGCCCGAGGGACCGGGCCACGATGGCCACGTGCGAGGTGCGGCCCCCGACGTCCGTGCAGAAACCCTTGATGACATCGGTGGACATGTTGACCGTATCCGACGGGGATAGGTCGTTGGCGATGACGATGACCTCGCGATCGAGCTTCTTGAGCTGTTCCTTCTCGACCCCCGAGAGGTTCTTCAGCAAGCGGTTGCCCACGTCCTGGATGTCCCCGCCCCGCTCCCGGAAATAGCTGTCGTTGAGGGATTCCATGACCGCCCGGAACTTCTCCAGGGCCTCCACCAGAAGGAACTCGGCGTTCAGGCGGCGGGTCTTGATGGCGTTGGGGATCTCCTCGCCGAAAAGCGGGTCGTCCAGCACCACCTGGTGGGCCTGGAAGATGGCGGCATGCTCCTCCCCCAGTTTGGCCTTCATCTTGTTCTCGAGCTCCGCGATCTGGGCCCGGGTCTTCTGCAAGGCTTGCCGGTAGCGGATATCCTCCGGGCCGGTCTCCTCGGTACGGAGGTTGCGGCGGGAGGCCGTCAGGCCCTGGGGATGGTAAAGGAAGGCCGGCCCGATGGCGATGCCGCCGGAGGCCGGGATCCCGTTGTAGATCTTCTCCGCCACAGGGGCTCCTTACTCTTTTTCGCCGAAACGGTTGGCGAAAAGCTGCCGGAGGGCCGTCATGGCGTCCTTGGCGTCCTCGCCCTCGATGGTGAACTCCAGCTCGGTCCCCTTGGCCGCGGCCAGGGTCATGAGCCCCATCAGGCTCTTGGCGTTCACGTTCTGGATGCCGTGCTGGATGAAGACCTGGCTCTTGAACTTATTGGCCACTTTCACCAATTCGGCGGCGGCCCTTAGGTGGAGCCCCAGCTTGTTGATGATCGGCAGTTTTTCGGTGACTTTCATGTGGTCCTCTTTGCAACAGGATAACGAATCACGACTTGGCCCCCAAAGACCTTCTCCCCAAAAAACATCAAGGCGCCCCCGGCGGCGCGCCATGGCCGCTCAAAAGGGGCCAAAAAGCCAGCATCAAGGCGAACAGGACCACCGCGTAGAACATCTGGCTGGGACTGATCTTGCGGTGGAGGGCGAAGGTGAAGAGCCCTACGATGGCCGTGAAGAAGGCCAGCCGCAGGAGGAAAAGCCCCACCTGGGTCCCCGGGATGGAAAGGTTCACGAAAACGATCAACACGCCCAACAGCAGGATGGAGGCCAGGCGCAAACCCCGGATCGCTTCTTGGAACCCGAATTTGCGCAAGGAGAGGACCACCTGGTCCCCCATGCGGTAGCCCTGGAGGAAGCCCACCAGGCGCAGTCCCACATGCCCGATGTTGTAGACCGACAGGAAAAGCAGGGGCATGATCCAGAACTGCCCCTCGACCGGGAAGGACCTGGAAATGACCAGGGTGACGGCAATGAGGGCGCAATAGGGGCGGATGGTGGCCCAGAAAAGGTTGTCCCCCATGGCGGCGATGGGACCCATCATCCCTACTTTGAGGGCGCTGATCTCCTCCTCCTTCTGCTTTTGCTGGGCGGGCGGCAGTCCCTGTTTCTCCTCCTCCATCTTGAGCACCGCCCCCAACACGAAGGAGGCCATGTAGGGGTGGGTGTTGAAGTATTCCAGGTGCCGGGTCATGGCCTGGGCGCGGTCCGCCGGGTCCTTGTAGGCCTTCTTGAGCACCGGAAGCAGGAAAAAGGTGACCCCATAGCTCAAGTAGCGTTCGTAGTTCCATAACACCTGCAGGTGGAACTGGCGCAGGAAACATTTGGCCAGGTCCAGCCATGTCACCTTCGCCGGTCCGGAAGCCTTGGCCGCGCTCATCGGTTCCCCTCCCCCCGGCTGGCGAAGTAAAGGATGAGGAAGAACCCGGCCACCAGGGCGATGGCCACCAGGTAGATGCCCGGCAGGGTCGAAAAGACCGCCAGGGTCAGGATGGCGCCGATGGAAAGGAAGAGGACCGGCGCGTTCTTGCGTTCCACCAACAGGTCGATGACCGCCGAACAGCCCAGGGCCAACAGGAGCCAATGGGCGTAATAGAAGCCCTCCAGGACCCGGCCCTCTAGGACCTGCCCCAGGATCCCGTAGAGGTGGGAGCTCCAATGGGCCAGCGTCAGGCAGGCCAGCGAGACCAGGAATCCCTTCACCCATTGCTGGGCCAGCACCAGGTAATTGATCCATTCAAAGGTCTGCAGGTGTCCGTTGAAGGCCATGCGTTGGGCGAAATGGAGCCATCGGACGTGGAACTTACGGAGCAGGATCTCCACCTCCGTGCTCCCCAGGGCCAGCGGGATGGCCACCCCGAGGGCGAAGGTCATGACCGCTTCCGGCTGGGAGGTCTTGGAAAGCTCGCAGGCCAGGGCGACGGTCGTTCCCGAGAGCATGGTCAGGTCCAGCGGCAGGTGGGCCCCGACGGGAAGGTCGTTGATCCAGATGAGCTCGATCAAGGCGCCCAGTTCTAGGCCGATGTCCGGCCGGCCCAGCAGCCAGCCCACGACGGGTCCGGTGACGATGGGCCGCGAAACCATGAATTGGCCGAAGGCCGTCTGGTCCAGGCTCAGGAAGGCCAGGACCAGGGCGACCCACAGGCCGTGTTCCATCATCACGGGCGCCACCCTTTCAACTGGGTCGTCACGGTCGTCTCGAAGGACTGGCCCGGGGCCAATTGGACATCCCAGCCCAGGAGCAGGCAGGAACCCTGATAGACCTTCTCGAACCCCCCTTCGGATTGGGAGATGGTCTCAACGGGGTAGCGGAAGAACAAGGCCGGCTTCTCGGTCTTGAAAAGAGCCTCCAACTCCAGCCATCCGTCGCGAAGGCCCATGGCCGTCACGTTCTTTTCCTCGCCCACGCTCACCATGCGGGAATCCGCCAGGGTGTGGCCTTCGACGAAGTAGTTGCGGTCGGGTGCGTCCCCGGCCAGGAGGGTCAGGTTCCATTCGATGAAGAACCGGAACTCCAGGAGGCGCCCCCCCTTGTTCTCCAGGCGGTACTGGGCCTTGAGGTCGAAGTCGCCCGGCTTGAAGGCGAGGCGCTTCTCCAATCCCAGGGATTCGCCCATGACCCGGCCATCGCGGGACAGGTCCACCCGGGCGGGCTGGCCTTTCTTCTTGGGCGCCTGGACCTTGGAAAGGAAGGGGCTTTTCCGGAAATCGCCCCATTCCTCGAAACGCTGGGTCAGGAGCGCCTCCACCCCCGTGCCGGGAGCGGTGAAATGCTCGGTCAAGCTCGCCCGGCGCGCCTGGTCGTAGAAGAGCTTCTTGTCGAGGTCGGGTTCCTTCATGCGGACCATGTCGTGGATGCTGGCCACCCCGCCCTGGGCCTGGGCTTGGTTGGCGGCCGTCAGGAGCTTGCCGTGATAGGCCTCCTTACGGCGGGTCAAGGTATCGCTCAGGTTGATGGGCTTGGGGAGGTAGTCCAGTTCGGTCAGGACCCCGCCGGTCCCGGGCTCCAGCACCGCGTGGTACCCATCGCTTTCCAGCACGATCTCGTCCTTTCCATCCTTGTTGAAATCGGTCTCCAGGACCCGGAGGCCGAAGGGGGGTGGGGGCAGCAGGCTTTCAGCGGCCTTCTCCGCCTCGATGAACTCGCGATAGACGGCGAAGCGCAGGTGGTTGAGGTAGAGCCCGCCGAAGACGCCATGCCAGTAGGGACAGTTGCATTCACCCCGGTAAAGGGCCTGGGTGGCCTGGGCCAGGACCGCCTTTTGCTTCGGGGTCGCCTTTTTGCCCAGGCGTTCCCGGGCCGCCTCGACCTTGGCCGAGACCCACAACAGTTTCTTGTGCATCTGGTTGCTCTCATCGTATTTCGCCAGGAAGTTCCGCCAGAAACCGCCCTTGAGGTATCGGTCGAACCGGGGCATCTCGCCCCGGTCCCGCACTTCGTGGCGGATATGCTCGAACTCCTCGGCGGCGTCGGCGGGCAGGGACCATTCCCCCATCTCCGAATAGGAGCCGGTCGGGAGGTTCAGGTTCCCCAGGGGGGCATGGGCTTTCGCGTACTCGGCGAAGGTGGTCACGTGGATCCAATCGCCGTTCTGTTCCAGGGCGTTGAAGAACCGCTCCAGCCACCCCTCCTCATAGACCCATTTATAGGTATCGGGCCAACCCCCGAACTTCTCGCCGTCGTCCATCAGCACGACCGCCCGGTCGCCTTCCTCGGTGGCCACCGAACGCAGGTAGTCCAGGGTCTCCTCCACCGCCCGGAACGGCACCAGGTAGCGCATCTTTTCCGAGATCGGGAAGACCCCGGCGGTGAGGCCCTGTTCTTCCATGAGGTAATAGCCGAAGGTCTGGTCCTCGCGCAGGCCCGCCGCCTTGAAATGGGCGTCGTCCATCACGATGTATTTCACCCCCGCCTCGGCCAGGCTCTTGGTCAGGTGGGGTTCCCAGACCCTCTCCGCCGTCCACATGCCTTGGGGCTCGACCTGGAAGTGTTCCTTCAGATAATCGGTGAGCATGCGGATCTGGCCCAGCTTATCCCGGTCGGGCAGGATGGACAGGATGGGTTCGTACATGCCGCCGGTGAAGAACTCGACCTGCCCCCTTTGCGCCATCTCCTTGAGCATCTTGAAATAGGCCGGGCGGTTCGCCTCCAGCCATTCCAGGAGAGGCCCGGTCACATGGAAAGTGCATTTGACCTTGGGGTGGCGGTGGAGGATGTGCAGGAAAGGCTCGTAGGATTGGTGATAAAGGGCCTCGAAGACCTGGCCGAAGTTGCCGACGGGCTGGTGGTTATGCACGCCGAAGATGAAATTGACCTTTTTCATTTGAACCCCTTCAAAGAATGAGAACCATGACCGCGAAGAAGCGAAGAAAAAGAAGTTGTCCAAACGCTTTTTTCACCGCCTTCGCGTCTTCGCGGTGAAAAAAGGCCTTTTGCCTTAGAGGCCTTTCAGGTCGGGGATGAACTTCTCGAGCATTTCCTTGGTGTCCCCGGGCACGGCCCGGACCTCCAATTCCACGCCCATTTTCCTCAGTTGAACGAGCGCCCCCACGTCCTCGGGGCTCACACAGACCGTCTTGCTGACCTGTTGTTTGCCCTCGCAATAATGCATCCCGCCCACGTTGATGGAGGAAACGGTGCCCCCCGCTCCCAGGTAGGCCAGCACATCCTTGGGATTGGAGAAAAGGAGCAGGGCCTTTTCAGGGCCCATGTCCTCCCGGCACTTCTGGGCGGCTTCGGCCACCGAGAAAAAGCTCACCTTGAGCCCGGAAGGGACCGCCATTTCCATGAGGGTCCGTTGCATGCTGTTGCCGGCGATGGGATCGTTGACCACGACCAACCGCTGGATCCCCAGGGCCTTGACCCACCCCACCACCACTTGTCCGTGGATGAGCCGGTCGTCGATTCGAAGGAGTTGGATATCCATGGTTATTTCTTGATGATCTCCTGGGAAGTGAGGATGCCTTCCCGGGCGGACTTTTGGACCTCTTGGGCGAGGGCGGGAGGGTCCAGGTCCTCCCAGCGGGAAGCCGCCTGGATCAACATGGCCAGGTTGATGCCCGTCACGACCTGCAAGGGGCGCTCTTGGGCCAGGCGGAGCCCCACGTTGAAGGGGGTCCCCCCGAAAAGGTCCACCAGCAGCACCGCCCCCTTCTTCCCGGGGTCCACTTGGTCCAGGGCGGCGGTCACCTTGGCGAGGAATTCCTCCAGGCCTTCCTGGGCCTCCAAGGACACGGCCCGGAAACCCTCCGGGACCCCCAGGATGGTCCCCAAGGTCCCCAAGAGGGCCTTGCCGAACTCACCATGGGTCGCGACGACCACACCGGTCATTCCATCTCCTTTGGGAAGCAACAACGGATACAGGACAAAAGGTTAGAAAGAAACCCCCGCGATATCAACCGAAACAAGGCCCGGAAGCGGGGCCTTTCATGGATTTTCCAGGGGAATGGCTACATGACCAGCAGGCGGATGATGGCCCGGCCCAGTTTTTCGGGGTTGTGGCGCACGTAGTCGTTCTGGTCCAGCAGGTTGGCCCGGCGCAACTGGACCCCCAGGGCGTGGAGGGCCTCCTCGTCCACCGTCACCGGTTCCTGTCCGTAACTCTCATATCGGGCCAGCAGGTTGGCGGGGACCCGCTCCTTGTTGGCGATGACATAGTGGACGAACCCCGGGCCCGTATGGCGGAAGAGGGCCTTCACGTGGTCGGCCACCGTCATCCGGTCGGTCTCGCCGGGTTGGGTCATGACGTTGCAGACGTAGACCTTGACCGCCCGGGACAAGGCGATGGTCTCGGCCACCTCGGGGATCAGCAGGTTGGGAATGACCGAGGTATAGAGGCTTCCCGGGCCCAGCACGATGGCATCGGCCTCCAGGATGGCCTTGAGGACCTCCGGATTGGGTCGGACCTTTTTCTCCTTGAGCATCATCCGTTCGATGGGGGCCTTGGCCAGGGGCACCTGGGACTCGCCCGTCACCACCCGTCCGTTGGTGAGCTTGGCCTGGAGGGTCATGGGGTCGAAGGTGACCGGCATGACGGTACCGCGGGTGGCCAGGACCCGGCTGGATTCCTCCACCGCCCGGCCGAAGTCCCCCGTGATCTCCTTCATGACGGTGATGAAGAGGTTCCCGAAGCTGTGGCCCTTGAGGTCGCCGTGGCCCCTGAACCGGTATTGGAAGAGTTCCTTGAGCAGGGTCTCCTGGTCGGACAGGGCCACGATGCAATTGCGGATGTCGCCCGGGGGCGGCGTCCCGAAATCCCGGCGCAGCCGGCCCGAGCTTCCCCCATCGTCGGCCACGGTCACCACCGCGGTGAGGTTCGTCGTGTAGTTCTTGAGGCTGGAAAGGACGTTGGGCAGCCCCGTTCCTCCCCCGATGGCCACGATGCGGGGCCCGCGCTTGAGGCGGCTCTTCTGGAGGGCCTGGCTGAGGAATTCTTTCTCCCGGGCCGGGGCGTACATGGTCACCATGGAGAACTGGAGGCGCCCGACGGCCATCCAGATGCCCCAAACCCCCAGGGCTATGGCGAAATAATCGACGAACTTCAGGTGTTTCAGGTGGCTCTCCACCTCGCTGAAGAGGGCGGGATGGATGGCGATGCCGCCGGTGTGGGGACTGATGACGCCGGAGAAACCGACGTAAAGGACCACGATCGAAAGGAGCAACAGGATGACCCAACGCTTGAGGCGAAGGCCGGGAAAGAACCAGGTGGGACCAAGCATCAGTCGGCGGCCTTGCTGCCGGGCAGGCCCCGGCCCTTCTCATCCGCCATGATCCGGGTGACCCGGTCGGCGAACTCCTGGGCGGTGAAGTATCCCAGCTTCATGAGGCGGTTGTTCATGGCGGCCACTTCGATGATGACGGCCAAGTTCCGGCCCGGGCGGACCGGAATGAGGAACATGGGGATCTCCACGTCGAAGATCTTGTGGGTGGAGGGAGTGAGGCCGAGCCGGTCGTATTCCTTCTTGTTGTCCCATTCCTCCAGCCGGATGACCAGCTCGATGCGCTTCTTGTCGCGGATGGCGCCCACGCCGAAGAGGCTCTCCACGTTGATGATCCCCAGGCCCCGGATCTCCATGTGGTGCTTGATGATCTCGGAGCGGGCCCCCATGAGGATGCGGTTGGCCAGCCGTTTGATGTAGACCAGGTCGTCGGCCACCAGGCGGTGGCCCCGCTCCACCAGGTCCAGCGCGCACTCGCTCTTGCCGATGCCCGAATCGCCCAAAAGGAGGATGCCCACCCCATAGACGTCCAGCAGGGTGCCGTGGATGGTGGTCTCGGGCGCGAATTCCTCCTCGAGGAAGACCGAGATCTCGGAGACGAACTTGGTGGTCGGGGTCGGGGTGGAAAGGACCGGGATCTTGTGCTTGCGGGCCTCCTCCAGCATTTCCTTGGGGACCGCCATCTTGTGGGTCACCACCACGCAGGGCAAGCGGTAGGACATGAGGGTCGTGAGGATCTTCTTGCGCTGGGCGGGTTTGAGGGTCTTGAGGTAGTGGATCTCGGTCTTGCCGAGGATCTGCAGCCGCTCATGGGGGAACCATTTGAGATAACCGGTGAGGGCCATTCCCATGCGGTTGATGTCGACGGAGACGATGTAGCGGTCGCCCATGCCTTCCTCGACGACCGGCGTCAGGCGGAGACGTTCCTTGGATTGCTGGAAAAAGGACTCGACGGAGATCTTCTTCATAACGCTCCAGGCCTTCCCGTCGCTGACCTTCGCTTCAATGCTTCAGCTTCTCTTCTTCCTGGATGATCTTGATGACATCTTCCGGGCTCTTGGCCGAAAGGAGGGATTTGCGGAAATACTTGTCCTTGAGCAGCGAGGAGATGCGGGCCAGGGCCTTCAGGTGGGCGCCGGCGGCGCCCTCGGGAGCCACCAGCATGAAGAAGATGTTCACCGGCTCGCCGTCGAGGGAGTCGAAGCTGATGCCGTCCTGGGAAAGCCCGAAGGCGGCGGCCAGGTCGGAGACGGTATCGGACTTGCCGTGGGGGATGGCGATCCCCTGGCCGATGCCCGTGGAACCCAGTTCCTCGCGTTCCAGCAGCGTCTGGACCATCTTTTTCTTGTCCTTGATCTTCCCGGACTTGAAGAGCACTTCCACCAATTCCTTGATGGCGTCCTTCTTGTTCTTGGACTCCAGCGACAACTTGATGGCGTCGACCGACAAAAAATCCAATATCTGCATTCCCCGCTCCCCTCAGGTCAATATTCGGGTTCGATCAACCCGATGTTCCTGTCCTTGCGCTTGTAGACCACGCTGGTCCTCTCCGTCTCGGCGTTCGAAAAAACGAGGAATTCGTCCTTGGAGGAGGACAACTGCAGGGCCGCCTCCTCGATGGTCATGGGTTTCACGGCGTAGGTCTCGGACCGGACCACCCGAGGGCCCTCGCTTTCGCGTCCCTCGGACATCCCGCTCCGGATCGCCGAGGCCCGGGCCTTGGGCGTTTCCACCCGGTATCGGTCCACCCGCTTGTCCTTGCTCTTATGGGCCTGTTTCTCCAGCCGCTGGGCCGCCGCGTCGATGGAGGTGTACATGTCGTGGGAAGAGGCCTTGGCGCTCAGCTTGAGGTTCTTGGCGGTGAGGGTGATCTCGCAGAGGTGGACCTTCTTCTCGAAGTTCAACACCACGTGGGCTTCCTTGATCTTGCCGACGTAGCGTTCGACCCTCTGGATCTTCTCCTCGATATGGGTGCTGAGGCCTTCGGTGAGTTTCTGGTGGCGGCTGGTGATATGGACTTTCATTCCGGTTCCTGTGGAGGTCGTCATGGGGAGGCTCCCTTTCGCCCTCTCTTGGCGAAAAAGCCCTAGAAAGAGCAGTTATTCTAACATTCGAGGTTCGGAAGTCAATCAAGGGGCTTTCCGCCCCGCGCCTCCTTTCCTTCCCATCCTGCACCACCCGCCGCCTGGGAAATATGATTTGTAGCAAGGTGATTTGTCTTCAGAATTTCTTTCGTTGCGAAGCCGGGGGGATCCGGAGCTCTTCCCGGTACTTGGCGATGGTCCGGCGGGCGATGTTCAGCCCCTGCTCATTGAGGACCTGCATGATCTTCTGGTCGGAGAGGGGATGCTGGCCCGGTTCCTGGGCCACCAACTCCTTGATCTTCTCCTTGACCGAGAGGGACGACACGTCCAGGCCGTCGGTGGACTCCAATCCACTGGTGAAGAAGAACTTCAGCTCGAAAAGACCCCGGGGGGTCTGCACGTATTTCTGGGTGGTCACCCGGCTGACGGTGGATTCGTGCATGCCGATCATGTCCGCCACCTGCTTGAGGGTCAGGGGCTTGAGGGCGCTGATGCCGATGTCCAGGAAATCCCGCTGAATGCGGAAGATGGCCTCGGTCACCCGGTAGATGGTCTTTCGCCGCTGTTCGATGTTCTTGATGAGCCACATGGCCGACTGGATCTTTCCCTCGAGGAACTTCTTGGCCTCCTTGCCGTCCAGGGCCTTCTTGTCCTTGAGCATCCTCCGGTAATAGGGGGAGATCCGCAGTTTCGGGAGCGGGTCGTCGTTGAGGACCACCACATAGTCCCCCTCGATGAAACGCACATAGACGTCCGGTGTGACGTATTTGGTGTCCGATTCCTGGTAGGCCCGTCCCGGTTTGGGTTCCAGGGTGGCGACCAGTGCCATCGCCTCCCGCAATTGCTCATCGGTGCACGAGAGGGCCTTGGTGATCACGGCGAAGCGGCGTTTCTCCATATCCTCGAAATGATCGTGGATGACCTGGTAGGCGCGTCGCGCCGTCTCGCCCGTCTTGTTCTCCAATTGGAGCAGGAGGCACTCCCTGAGGTTCCGGGCGGCGACGCCCGGCGGGTCGAAGCCCTGGAGGATGGCCAGGACCCTTTCCACTTCGTGGGGGTCCACCCCCTGCGAGGCGGCGATCTCCTCGACCTTGGCGGTCAAGTAACCGTTCTCGTCCAGGTTGCCGATGAGCACCTTGCCCAGCGCCGTCTCCTTCTCGTCCTTGGCCACCAGGGAAAACTGCCACTCCAGGCTGTCGGCCAGGGTCTCGGGGCGGGTGATGGAGGCCTCCACGAAATCCCTTTTTTCCTGTTCGGCCGCGCTGCTTTCCCGTCCGCCATAGGACCCTTCGGAAGCTTCGTCGTATTCCTGGCCTTCCTGGTACATGTCCCAGGTCTCTTTTTGGAACCGGTCCCCTTCCTGCATGTTCTCGACCAGATCGGTGGTGTGGCGGTCCCGGGCCAGTTCCATGATCTTGTCGTTCTCGGGATTGGGGACGTCCGAGGGGGGAGCGTCCATGGGTTCGGTGGGGTCGGCCTTATCGGTGGTCTCGGCGGTGGTCTCTTCGGCCTCTTCCTCGAGGGTCGGGTTCTCGAGCATCTCGCGGTCGATCCACTCATTGAGCTCCAGGGTGGAGAGTTGGAGGATCTTCATGGCCTGTTGCAGCATGGGCGTCATGACCATGCGTTGGGACATCTTTTGGTTCATACCCATCTGCTGACGCATCGAAGGACCTTCCTCAGGCGGGCTCGGGGTGTGGGGTAGCCGGTAGCAAGAATTATACCGGTTGGGGATAGTGGTCGTAGATTAAAAGATTGGAACGGCCAAAAGCGTCAAAGGGCGAAATAGAGGACGAGATTCCCCAGGGTGATGGTCCCCGCGGCCCACAAAAGACCCTTGGCGGTGTATTTGAAATTCTTCTTCCGGTAGAACCAATAGGCCGGCAGGACGAAGACCCATTGGGTCGCCCCGTAAAAGGCCAGCAGGGTCAGGGGGATATTGGTCCAGGCACTGGTCGGGCCGTTCGGTCCCCATTGGGACCAGGAGATGAAGCAGGCATAGGCCAACAGGAAGACCGAGCCCATGATGGCGAAGGTGATGCCCACTCCCTCCCACAAGCGCTTGTTGCCGTGGTGCTCCTTATAAGTGGAATAGATCGGCATGGCTACTTTCCTCCAAAAGCTTCCTGCCATCCGGGTTCGAACTTGGTCCGGTCCCATTGCCGGATCCAAAAATCCAGGTCGAAAGGCTGGGGGAATTCCAGGTCTCCCGGCGCGTAGGCCCGACCCCCTTTATACACCATTTTCAGCGTCCGGAAATTCTGAGGGTCCTTGAGGGGATCGTGCTGGTAAAGGGCCAGGTCCGCGAACTTCCCCTTTTCAAGGGACCCCAACCGTTCTTCCTCCCCCAGCACCTTGGCCGCTTCCGAGGTGGCCATCTTCAAGCATTGGCTGGGAGTGATCCCCGTGCTTTGCAGGTCCCGCCATTCCTTGGTGGAAACGCCGAAAGGCATGTGGGGATTGCCCGCGTCGGTCCCATAGGCCACCTTGCCGCCCAGTTCCAGGAAGCGTTCCAGGTTCTTTTGGCACTGGTGGTGCCCGGCCTTGAAACCGTGCTGACAGAACTGGCCGAAGGGATGGTCGGCCTTGCGCTTCCATTCCTCGGCCCAACCCGCGTGGGCATGGATGGTGGGAAGGATGAGGACCTTTTTCCTCACCGCCTCCTTCCAAAGGTCGTCGGAGACAGGGCGCGCGGGGATATGGGCCAATTCCCCCACACCCGACTTGAGGCAGACCTCGAAATCCTGTTCGTTGGTGATATGGGCGGTCACCCTTTTGGAAAGTTCCTTGGCCGCCTTCACGATGGAAACGACCTCGGTCTCGGAAAGGACCGGCCCCAGCTCGTGTTCCATCCCGATCTTCACCACATCCACGCCCATCCCGACGATCCTCTTCACCTTGTCCTGGGATTGGTAACGGCCCTGCACGGGGGCGGAGACCTTGGGCCCCCAGACGTTCTCGGGATAACCCTGCGGACAGGTCAGGACAGGACCGGAAATGTAAAGCCGGGGCGAGGCGATGAGACCGGAGCGTTCCCGGGCCTTCCAGGCCATGCCCTCGAAGAGGTCGCTGGCCAAGTCCCGGACGGTGGTGACGCCGTTTCGAAGGAAGCTTTCCAAGGTGGTCTCGTCCACCAGGCCGTGGACATGCAGGTCGATGAGGCCCGGAAGGACGAAAAGACCCTGCCCATCCACGGCGGTCCGGGCCTCGTAGGCGGGCGCCTTGGAATGAAGCCCTACATATTCCAGTTTTTCGCCGGAAACGAGAAGGGTCGCACGGGACAAGGGCTTGTCCTTGACCCCGTCGTAAAGGGTGACGTTCTCGATGGCGGTGTGGACTTGGAGCATTCAAATTCCTAAGAATTTTCTGTCATTGCGAGGGCTTGGTTCCCGAATAGGGAACCGTATCTGCCTGAAGCAATCCCAGTTTAAATAAGCCTCTTCCCAAGGAAATATATTTGGAACTGAGGTTGCTTCGTCGTTTTTGACCACCTATTCAGTGGTCACTCCTCGCAATGACAGATTTACTTATTTAAAGATGCCGTTCAACAGCCAGGCTAAACGGACCCCGGCCTTTTCCAATTGGCGGTAGGCCGTGGCCTTCATTGTAGGGGAATAGAACTTTTCCGGCAGGTCCCTTCCCCACCGGTTCTTGTCCGGCAAGGGCCCCGAGGGCAGGCCGGGGTAAATATCGTTTTGAGCGATGCGAAAACTCTCCCAACCCCAGTCTTCCGCCTTGCCCTTACACCAATCCCGCTCTTCCTGGGGCGTTATTTCTTTTTCCAGTTTTCGGGCCAAGAAATGGGGATTAGGACGTCGGTTCGGTTGGAGCAAGTCATCCCACAAGGAGTGAAGGTTCACCCATTTGTAGCGTTGGGCGGTGCCATTGGGGCCATGCCAGCGGAACCACTTGTCGTTCCCGCCCCGGTCCTGGTCATCGGCGCAATGGAGGGGTTGATGGATGTCCCCCACGAAATGCACCAGGTATTTCAGGGCTTCCCTTTTTTCCCCGAGGGAGGCATTCCCATTGGAAAGGACCGAAAGGTCCCTTTCGATCTGTTCCACCACGCAATCGTGGTTGGGACAGGCATCGGCCATGTCATAGGCGGTTTGCGGCTGGCGGATATCCAGGTTGAAGTAGTGCCACGGGGCCGTTTCGGGTTTGTCGTGGGCCATTCGGTCGGCCCAGGTGGAAACGAAGGAAAGGGTCTCCCGCTCCAATATCTCTTGAATGGCCTGCCGGGCCCTTGGCGTGATCCGGTCCTGGGCGATCAGGGCGACGGTCTCATGGCCCACAGCGCCCCATGCACTTACCTGTCGAGGGAATAAAAGTAGGATCGAAAGAAAGAGAAACCTCAAATCGTCTTGACCGGAACTCCCGGCTTGGCGTACTTGGCGATGAACTGTTCCACCAACTCATAGGCCTCGGCATCGGAATATTGAACAGGCGGGGTCTTGAAGAAATAAGAGGACGGACCTTCCTGGGCACCGGCCAATTTGGAATCGAGCGCCAGCTTGCAGCAGCGGATGGCGTCGATGGCCACGCCGGCGCTGTTGGGCGAATCCCAGACCTCCAGCTTCAGCTCGACCGAGACCGGGATATTCCCGAACTCCCGGCCCTCGAGCCGGATATGGGCCCACTTGCGGTCGTTCAACCAGGGCACGTAATCGGAGGGGCCGATATAGATGTCCTTGGGGTCGATGGGGTGGGACAACTGGCTCACGACCGAACCGGTCTTGGAGATCTTCTTGGACTCCAGCCGCTCCCGTTCCAGCATGTTCTTGAAGTCCATATTGCCGCCGAAATTGAGCTGGGAGGTGTGATCGAGCGTCACGCCCCGGTCCGAGAAGAGCTTGGCCAGGACCCGGTGGATGATGGTGGCCCCCACCTGGGCCTTGATGTCGTCCCCCAGGATCGGCAGGCCTGCCTGCTCGAACTTCTTGGCCCAGCCCGGGTTGGAGGCGATGAAGACCGGCATGCAATTGACCACACCGACCCCCGCTTTCAGGGCCTCGGCCATGTAGAACTTGGTGGCTTCCTCACTGCCCACCGGCAGGTAATTGATGAGCACGTCCGTCCGGGTGTCCTTCAGGACCTGGGCCACGTCCACGGGTTTCCCGGGGGCTTCGGTCACGACCTCGCGGTAATACTTCCCCAAACCGTCCAAGGTCGGACCTCGCTGGACCGTCACTCCCAGCTTGGGCACATCGGAGAATTTGATGGTGTTATTGATGGGGGTGAAGATGGCTTCGCCGAGGTCCTTGCCGACCTTGTTGATATCCACGTCGAAAGCGGCGGAGAACTCGAGGTCGCCCACATGGTATTGGCCCAAGCGCACGTGCATGAGGCCCGGGACGAACCCGTCTTCCTCGGCATTGCGGTAGAACTGGACGCCCTGTAACAGGGAAGAGGCGCAGCACCCCACGCCCACGATGGCCACTCGGATCTTCGGCATAAAGGACAACCTCCGGGAATTGGGACGATTCTACCGCTTTTTACGGGTCTTGAGCGATACCCAAACTCGATGGACCCTCTGACCCACCGTAATTAATGAAAAAAACCCTATCAGCCAAAGCACTGGGATCAACTGGTGGAAGAGGAGCCCAGCGATGAGCATCAGGATGCGACCCGTGCGGGGCAGGACCCCGACCTCGCACTCGATCCCTAGCCCTTCCGCCCGGGCCCGGGTATAGGAGACCAAAAGGGAGAGGGTGAAGACCGAGAAAGAGAGCAGGACACCGGTCTCATCCGAGTGGCGGCTGTAATAAAGAACGAATCCCCCAAAAACGACCGCCTCCGAAAACCGGTCCAAGGTCGAATCCCAGAAGGCCCCGAAGGAGGTCCGAAGCTTTTCATTGCGGGCGATGGAACCGTCGAGAACATCGAAGAATCCGCAAGCGAAAAGCCAGAGCCCCGCGGCGACGGAACGGTCCTGGAGCAGTTCATAGGGGACCATCAAGGAGACGACCACGCCCATCCCGGTGACCAGGTTGGGGCTCAAGCCCATCCGGGCGAGGCCCCGGGTCACGGGCCTCCAATGGTCGTCGATCCAGCCTTTGACGGTGTATTTCCGGGGGGACACAGGTCTACTTCAGCGAGAACCGCTCGCCCAGGTAGATCTCCTTGGCCTTCTTGTTGGTGGCGAGCTTGGAGGCGGTGCCGGCGAGCAGGATCTTCCCTTCGAACATGATGTAGGCCCGGTCCACGATGGAGAGGGTCTCGCGGACATTGTGGTCGGTGATGAGGATGCCGATCTTCTTTTTCTTGAGGTAGCGGATGATGGCCTGGATGTCCTGCACCGCGATGGGGTCGATGCCCACGAAGGGCTCGTCCAGCAGGATGAAAGTGGGTTGGAGCACCAGGGCCCGGGCGATCTCCACCCGGCGGCGCTCGCCGCCCGAGAGGGTATAGGCCTTCTGCTTGGCCAGGTGGGAGACCTTGAACTCCTCGAGCAGTTCCTTTTTGCGTTTTTCCCGGTCCACCTTGGAGAGGGGCGTCAATTCCAGGATGGCCAGCAGGTTCTCCTCGACGGTGAGCTTGCGGAAGATGGAAGGTTCCTGGGGAAGGTAGGCGATCCCTAGGCGCGCCCGCTTGTACATGGGAAGCTCGCTGATGTCCTGGGCCCTTGTCTCGTCCTGGAAATAAACGGCCCCCGCGTCGGGCGAGATGAAGCCGGTGGTCATGTAGAAGGTCGTGGTCTTGCCGGCGCCATTGGGCCCGAGGAGCCCGACCACCTCGCCCTGGTGGACCTCGATGGAGACCTGGTTCACCACCCGCTTCTTGTTGTAAACCTTGATGAGGTTCTCGGTGCGAAGGGTCTTCAAGCGGCGCTCCTCATGGAATGGTCGGGCCATTATGGCCTAAACCCGCCCACCCGTCACCGGTTGAAGGGCGATGTGGGACCGCCGGGCGTAGCCACCGGTGTAACGGAAGATAAAGGAAGTATGGGTCCCGGGCGTTGGGTCGTCGGGATCCTGGAAGCCGGAGAGACGGGACCTCCCGTCGGATTGAAATAGCCCTCGGCCATTCCCTCGACGATGACCCCGCGGTCCCCCGAAAGGTTGGAGAGGATCCGCCTTCCGGTCAGAAGGGCGCTGGGAGTAGTGAACCGGGGATCATCCTCCAGGACGAACTGGTCTTTCTGCGATAGGAAAGTGGCCTTTTGGGCCTCCGCCTTCCCGTCCGCGTTCTGGATGAGGACGTTCTGGTTGATGGTGACGGTCTTCTTGTCCGAATCCATTTCCATCTGGCGGCCCGTGACCGAGATGGGTTTCCCATTCTCGTCCAACGTGGTCATGACCGGGTGGTCGTGGGCGGTCATCAGGTTCATCCGGTCCTCATATTCCAGGTTGCCGCAGGTGAGGGTGATCCCTTGGCCCATATCCATGACCCGCACGTGTCCCTCCGCCGAGGCTTCCCGGTTGTCCTCCAGGGCCTGTAACTTCGCGCTCAGGAGAGTGATCTGGTCGTGAACGGCCTTCACATCGCCGGTAAAAAGGGTCAGCCCCTTGGGTTTGTCGAAGGTCAGCTCGTCGGCCGAGATGCGCACCGGCTTTTGGGACGAGACCTGCTGGACCTTTCCCTGGTCGATGTCATAGGCCCATAGGGGCGCCACCAGAACGGCCAACCCAAGCCATCCTGCCCGCTCCATTCCCCTCCCCCGTTCAGAAAGCATCGCGCCCCTCAAAAAGGCTTCGGTTTGCTGAAGGTCTGGATCTCCTTCGTGTCACGGACCTGCGTTTGGACGTTCCGGGTGAACTTGATGTTGTTGAGCTGGGTGTCGGCCACCATACCGTCGGCGCTGATGTCGTCCTTCCCCTTGAAGACATGCACATGCCCGTCGGTGTGGATGAGGTCGGTGTCCGGGTCCCAGCTCAACTTCTCGGTCTCCAGTTTCGAGCCGTTCTGGACGATGAGCTCCACGTGTCCGCTGGCCTCGGTGGCATTGGTCTCGGTGTTCACCACCGCCTTGTCCGCCGTCAGGGTGGAGACCAGCTTGTCCTTGCGGTAATACTCGGCGTAGATCGTGTCGGTGTAGGCCTCTTTCTTGTTCTGGTAGAGCCGGGCCTCGTTGGCATAGAACTCCCAGGTCTTGCGTCCTTGCACGGTGGAGACCAGGTGGAACTTCTGGATCAGGGCGTCCGGTGAGTTCTCCCCCTCGGAGAAGGTCTCGGGGACGGCCACGGGAGCCCGGTCCTTCCAGATCCCCCAGGCCACGAACCCGATGAGGGCCAGGGAAACCCCGACGATCCAGGTGTAGCGCCGCCGTTTGACCACGGCTGGTTCCTCCCCCAACGCCATGGGGATAGGTTCAGGAATAGGGACCAGGGGGGTCGATCGTTTGGGCATAGGCTTCTATTTTAAACCTTGTTCTCGTCATCCGGCCTGGTTTTCCAACGATCGTGCATCCAGACCCATTGATCCGGGTATTCCCTCACGTATTTCTCGATGGTCCGGGTCAGGTCCGTCACGGCCTCCAGCACGTTCTTTTCCTTGTCCCCTTCGGCGGGTACCAGGATCGCCTTTTCGACGTGCATCTCATAGCGGCCGTCCCGCCCTCGGACCATGAAGGCCGGCACCAGGGAAGCCCCCGTTCTCTGGGCGATCCGGGCCACCCCGGACTGGGTCCAGGCCATTTTCCCGTAGAAGGGCACGAAGACCCCGTCCTTCCCCGTGTCCTGGTCCACGAGGGCCATCATGAAATGCCCCTGGCCCAGGGCCTCCAGGATGCCGCGCAACGCGAAACCCCGTTTGATCATCTGGACCAGCCCCAGGTTCTTCACGCGGAAGTCCGTCACCAGGCTGTCGAAGCGCGGGTCATAGAGGTTCTGGGCCAATCCGGAAGTGGGCCCCAAGCCCGAAACATGGGAGGCCAGCAGTTCCCAGTTCCCCAAGTGGGCCGAGACCACGAAGACGCCCTTTCCCCGGGCGAAGGCCGCCTTGAGCTCCTCTTCCCCGTAAACAACCGCCACCTGGGAACGGATCCTTTCGGTCGTCCAACGCAACCAATGGACCGCCTCGAAGATGTTCCGCCCGAAATTGCGCCAGACCCGCCGGGCCAACCGGAGCCTCTCGGCGGAGGTCAGGTCGTCCCCGTAGGCGGTCTTGAGGTTGCGAAGGGTCTTGGCCGCTTCCCGTTCGGAGAGGGCGAAGACCACCGACCCGAAAAGGAGGCCCAGGCGCCCGACCTTTTCGTAGGGCAGGGCCTGGAGCAGGGCCATCAGGCCACGGGCGCAATGATAGATGACCTGGTGCTTGAATTTGACCGGACGTTCGGGAGCGGCGGCGAGGGGCAAGGTCAGACCAGCATGGCGCCGGAACCTATCCGGACATTGTTCCGGTGGAAAAGGTCCAGGGCCTTCTTCCAGCGGCCTTGACCCTTGAGGATATGTTCCACCACCTCGCGGAAGGCGCCTCCCCCGGCAGGGGCTTTCGTCACGTAATCGACGACCTTCTTCACCTCGGGACGGCCGTAGGGGTTGGTGGCGGAGAAGCCGACGCGTGAAAGCAGGGGGATGTCGATCAGGTCGTCCCCCATGTAGGCGACCCGCGAAAGGTCCAGCTTCAGTTTCTTGCAAAGGGCTTGGGCGGCGATGAGCTTATCCAGCTTGCCCTGGAACAGGTAGGGGACCTTCAAATGCTTGGCGCGACGGGCCACCGGCTTGGAGATGCGTCCCGAGAGCCAGCCGATCCGCAGGCCGCCATAAACGGCCAAGCGGTGCCCAATGCCGTCCTGGATGTCGAAGGCGCTCAGTTCCTCCCCGACCCCCAGATAGACCTTCCCGTCGGTCAGGCATCCATCCACGTCGGTGAGGAACAGCTCGATGTCCTTGATGGCCATATCGCTCTCGCTTTCAAACGATCTTGACGGCACCCCGCCCCAACAAGTCGTGCAAGTGGACCAGTCCGACGGGCCTTTTCTTCCCGTCCACCACGATCAACTGGAAGATGGACCTTTGCTCCATGGTTTGCAAAGCCTGGGCCAGGGTGGCCCCTTCCGGGATGGTGGAAGGCTTGGGCGTTCGGAGGTTCGAGGCGTTCCACCGGCGGATGTCGGGATCCTTCAGCATGGCCCGACGCAGGTCTCCATCCACGATGATGCCCTCCAGGCGTCCCGCCTTGCCCGTTACGCAGGCGCACCCCACCCTCTTGGCGTTGATCTCCCGAACGATGGCCGGGAAGGATGCCCCCATCGCCACCTTGGGCACCCGGGAACCCTGCCGCATGATATCCCCCACCTTCAAATGGAGCCGGCGGCCCAGCTCCCCCGCGGGATGGAAAAGGGCGAAATCCTTTTCGGTGAAACCCTGCGCCTCCATCAGGGCGACGGCCAGGGCGTCCCCCAAAGCCAACGCGGCCGTGGTGCTGGCCGTGGGGGCCAAGCGCAAAGGACAGGCTTCCTTTTCGACCCCCGCATAGACCACCACATCCGAAAGACGGGCCAGGGCCGAGCGGGCATTGCCGGTGAAAAGGATGATACGGCAGCCCATGCGCTTCAAATGAGGGATCAGGGTCTTGAGTTCGTCGCTTTCACCGCTGTTGGAAAGGGCCAGGACCACGTCACCCTTGGACGCCTTGCCCAGGTCCCCGTGCATGGCCTCCGAGGCGCCCAGGAAAAGGGCGGGGGTCCCGGTGGAGGAAAGGGTGGCGGCGATCTTCTGGCCGACCAGGCCCGATTTGCCGACGCCCGTCACCAACACCCGGCCCTTGGACCTAAGGACCAGCTTCACGGCGGCCCCGAAAGAAGCCCCGGTCAGTCGGGCCAAGCGGAGCAACCCTTGGGCCTCGATGCGGAGGACTCGTTTGGCGGTCTTGGCGCTCATGGTTCCCTTTTAGAGATAGAGATATCGGCCGCAATCGCAACGGTGGATCGCGATGCCCTTCTTCACTTCGTTCAGGAGCTGGGGAGGGACGTTCATATGACAGCCTTCGCAGATCCGGTCGTCGGACACCTTGGCCACCGCGATCTTCTTGTTGGTGTTCCGGAGCTTCTCGTAACCTTCCCGGAAATCCTCCGGCAATTCCATCAGCTGGGCGGACCGTTCGGATAGTTTCTCGGCCAGGGCCTTGTCCAACTCCCCGATCTTGGAGCGGATCTCCTTTTTTTCCTGTTCGGCCCTTTGCTCGTCCCGGTCCAGCTGCTCCTGGAGCCCTTGGATCCCGGCCTTCAAAGTGTCCTCCCGGAAAAGCCCCTCCAACGCCTTTTCCTCGGCCTTGGACCTGTCCTCTTTCGCCTTCGCGGTCTCGTGCTGGAGGGCGAGCATTTGCTCGTTGCTTTTGACCTCGCCCTCCTGGCCCTGGTATTTCTTGATCTTGGTCTCCAGGGTCCCGACCTCGATCTCGAGGGTCTTGCGGGCCTTGGCCTGGTCCTCCAGGACCTTCTTCTCGGCGGCGATGCGGGCCTTCAGTTCGGCCACCTTTTTGTCCAGGGCCGCGATCTGGGCCAACTGGTCCTTTTTCAGGCGCTCCAGCTCGTCCCGTCCCGAGTCCGTATGTTGCACCTGGATCAATTTTTCGAGGATATCGGCGGGATGCAAAGGGAGGTCCTTTCAGGGGCCGGGCAAGTTCCGAAAGTTTAACATGGCCCATCGGGATTGCCTTCCCCCAAAATGGGCCGTTGCCTTCGGCCCGGCCTTTGGGCTAAAAGGACCCATCCTGTGGAACGAGGTGCCCCATGAACGAAGCGGCGAAGAAGAAGAACCTTCGGATGATCCCCCACGCGCTCTATGTGCTGACCTCCCGGGCCGGCGACAAGGTCGCCGCTTCCACCGTCAGTTGGGTGACCCAGGCCTCCTTCCAGCCGCCCCTCATCGCGACCGGCATCAAGAAGGACTCCCACACCTACCAGGTGGTCTCGGAATCCGGGACCTTCGTCCTGAACTTCCTGGGGAAGGACCAAAAGGAGACCGCCCAGAAATTCTTCAAGCACGTGGAACCCCAGGGGAACACCCTGGCCGGGGAAGCTTTCCAGGAAAGCGCCGCGCTCAAAACGCCCTTCTTTCCGGGCATGGCGGGTCATGTGGAATGCAAGGTCACGGGCAAGCTGGACCAGGGGGACCATGTGGTGGTCTTGGCGGAGGTGGTGGGTGCGGAGGAAGGACCCTTGGAAGGGCCCTTGTTGCTCTCAACGACCGGCTGGCAATACGGAGGTTAGGCCGGCAGGCGCCCGGCCAGGGTCTCCAAGCTCTCGGGCTTCGGGACCTTCACTTCGAACCCGACGCGCCTCTGGGGGTCCTTCTCGGGGATCAACTGGAACTTTTCCCCGGCCAATAGGGAGGACAGGAAGGGGTTCAATTCGCTCTCCAAAGCCCCCAAACTTTCCGAATTGAACGGGGCTTCGGCGCGGTCATTGACGAAGACCTGGAAACGGGTCGTATCGAACTTGACCCCGCCCACCGCCGTGTCCTTCTCCAATAATTGGCATCCCTTCAAGACCCGGCGGAAGGCGGTGGCCAAGTGCTCCTGGGAGGATTTCTCCGGCGGCCGCTTCTGGGTGTAAAG
This sequence comes from bacterium, assembly GCA_035549195.1. Classification (NCBI taxonomy): domain Bacteria; species bacterium. The sequence continues at coordinate 51,257 of DASZRK010000040.1, read as the reverse complement.
GAAGCCACGCTTTCCCAATTCCTCATCCAAGCTGTAGTTGGCCTCATGGGCCACCACCAGGACCCCCGGTCCCTGGTGCACATGGGTGTACTCGGCCACGTCCACCAGCAGGCCTTCCAACAGGTCGTCCTGGATCCAATGGTGGAATACGGGGATGAAGGAAGAGAGCGGGATCTCGGTCCCCGACCCCAGGAAGAATTTCACGCCGATCTTTTGCAGGTTCATGATCCCCCCTTACTTCACGCCCGGCAACGGGGCCGGGACGGGGGCGGCATTGGCGACGTAGCTGTGGGCGGCCTCCAGGAACAGCTGGGCTTCCTCCACCCGGCGATGGGCTTCATCGTGGTTGGGGTTCTCCAGCCGGTTCTCATGGGCCTTGAAAAGGAAGGCCGCGAACTGGGTATTGTTGACATGCTTCACGAACTCGCCGGTATCGAAAAAGTGCTTGCGGAACTCGGCGACGGTGGCGTCCGACTTGCCCACCCATTCCCGGTCGCGGGTGCGCACCACGCCCTCGGCCGCGAAGATCATGGCCTCGTAGGCCAATGCCACGGCGGCTTTCAGGTCCTTTTCGTCCAGCTTTACCTGGGCCTCGAAGACCTTAGCCTCGGAGGCGGTCAGGGAGAACTCGGCCGGCGTCACCACCTCGCCCGCGCATTCGCCCTTACCGATGTCGGCGATGGTGTATTCCCGCACATCGCCCCAGTCGGTGAAAAGGGCTGGCTCGGCGTCGTGGGAGGGGATGACCGACAGGTCCGCCAGCAGTTCCTTGATGGCCACCTTGCCGATGCGTTGGACAAAAGCCTGGAAATCCTCGTCCTTCTTGCGTTCCTTCACGAACTTGTCGGTCAGACGCTTCACCGTCTCCGGGATGCGCTTGGAGGGGACCGCCGCCACGGCCAGGCCGTAGGACCCGCCGTTGTTCTTCCATTGCCCGCCCAGCACCAGTTGGAAATGGGGAACGGTATAGGACCCCGCCTTGCGGGAGACCCCGTAGAAACCCAGGTCGGAGATGTGATGCTGTCCGCAGGAATTGGGACAGCCGCTCACCTTGATCTTGAGGTCCCTCACCTCGGGGGGAAGTTGGGAAAGCATGGCGTCCATGCGTTGGGAAAGTTCCCGGGCCAGACCGCGTGAAGCGGAAATGCCCAGCTTGCAGGTATCGGTCCCGGGACAGGACGTGATGTCCGAGATGGTGTTGGCGCCTCCCTGGGCGAGCCCAATGGCCTGCAGTTCCTCGAAGAAGGCGGGCAGGTCGGCCTCGCTGACCCAGCGGAAGAGCAGATTCTGCTCCACCGTGGTGCGGACCGAGTCCTTCACATATTGGCGCGCCAGGCGGGCAAGACCCCGCAACTGCGTCGAGGTCAGGTCCCCCAAAGGAACCTTCACATAGACGGAGACAAAACCGAATTGGGGCTGGGTGACCACATTGGTCTTTTTCCAGTCCAGGAAACCCTTCGGGAGGGAGGAAGCGCGCAGGCTGGCCCCGGGCTTGACGGGTTTTTCCTCCTCTTTCAGGTACTGGGTGATCAGGCTGGTCCAACGGTCGTCATGGGGAAGGATCTTGCGTTCTTCCTCGACCAGTTTTCGGAATTCGTCGATGCCCAGCTTGGCCACCAGGAACTTGATGCGGGCCATGCCGCGGATCTTCTTTTCGCCCAGCCGGCCATAGACCCGGGCCACCGCCTGGGTGATGGGGAGCATCTCCTCCACCGGCAGGTCCTGGAACAGGAGCTTGGCGTTGTAGGGGACCGGCCCCAACCCGCCGCCCACGAAGACATCGAAGGCCCGGGTCGCCTTGCCCTGGACCATGGCCTTCTTGGCGATGAAACCCATGTCGTGCATGTTGACCAGGCCGCAGGCCTCGCCCGCGCAACCCGAGAAGGCGATCTTGAACTTCCGGCCGAAGTCCTGGGCGTCGGGGTGCCCCAGCATGAACTTGAAGATGGCCTTGGAGTAGGGCGTCACGTCGAAGGATTCGGTCTTGCAGACCCCCGCGATGGGGCAAGCCGTCACGTTGCGCACCGAATTGCCGCAGGCTTCCCGGGTGGTGATGTTGACCGAGGCCAGGCGGCGCATGATGTTGGGGGTATCCTCCACGTGGATGAAGTGGAGCTGGAAATCCTGCCGGGTGGTGATGTGGGCGATGCCGTCGGAATATTCCTCGGCCAGGTCGGCCAGGACATCCATCTGGTCGGCGGTCAGTCCCCCCCAAGGGAACTTGATCCGCTGCATGCCGGGAGCGTCCCAATGGGTGTCGGGACCCTTCCAGGTCCCGTCCGAGGGGTATTTCAGGTGGCGGATCTGCTTGCCGTCATTACGGTGCCCGTTGTCATAGCGCTGGCCATAGGCCCCCCGGCGCAAACGGGTCTCGGCGAATATGCGGGGCTCGATCTTCCCCTGCTTGTTGAGGCCGATCTGGGCCTCGAACTCATCGACCTCGCGGGCCCAATCGGGGGGCATGCTGTCTTGGAGCTTTTCTTTCCAATTCTTGGGTTGGGTCATGGGGACCGATTTCCTGTTCTTTCCTTGAAGAATGAGGGTCATTTGTACACTACCGAAGCCTTCAAAATCAACGATGGAATCCCCGGCTACGACGCTACTTCCCGGCCTTCCACTCCCTCAGGCGCCTTTCCATTTGCCGCAAATGATGTTCCAGGTGCCAAATGTTCAGGGCCACCATGTACTCCAGGTCCTTGGTCCCCCACTCGGGATGTTCGACCTTCCCCTTCCAGGCCCTGCGGGGGATCCGGGCCAAAAGGTCCGAGTTCGCCTTGCGCAGAAGGAGGATCAGGTCCCGCGCTTGTTCGGCCGGGGCTTTGGGATAGGCCAATCGGTCCGCCCATATTTCCTGGTCGTAGGAGGACACGAAGGAGCCGGGTTGGGCCGCCGCCAACCGCAAGCGGACATAAAGGTTCGCCTCCTGGTCCGCCAAATGCCAAAGGACCTGGGCGATGGTCCAGTGGGTCTTTTTAAGCGTGAAGGACCACATCCGCCGCGGACAATGACGAAGAACGGCCGTGAGGCGGATATCCCCTTGGGCGAAAGCCTTGGCTTTTTGGGGGATAGGCCAAGCCTGGCTTTGGGCCTTCAGCCGGGCGGTGGCTTCTTCGGTCAACCTGATCTTCACGATCGTCTCCTTGAAAATTGGGTGGTGGGAAAATCAATCTTGGGAGCGGCGGGAGGGGATTTCAAGGGCGCGCGACGAACAGGACCCGATCCACGGACCCCGGATCGGGCAATGGTTCCCCGATCGTTCCAAATCCCGAGAGGGTCACTTTCCTGAAACCTTCGGCTTGGAGCCATTGGACGACCTGGGCCAGTGGATAGGACCGGTTCCAGATCGTCCCTTCGAAAGATTCCCCGTCCTGCCGGCCCCTTAAGCGCATCCAAGCCTGTCCTTCCCCTTCTTCGAAGCCCCCGGAAACCTCCAGCTCTTCCCCGGCCACCGACCCCTTTTCCGGCCGGGCCCAGGCTCGGAGTCCTTGGAGGGTATGGAAATCGAACAGGAAGGCCCCCAGGGGATGGAGGGAATTCTTGACCGAACGAAAGCACTCCCTCAATTGTCCCGGATCCTTCAAATGGTTCACACTGTTATAGGAAGAGACCGCGGTCCCGAAGTGACGGCCGGGGAGGGATCGGGTCATGTCCATGGCGAGGAACTGGGCCTGACCGGTCGGAAGATAACGGGCACAACGGACCTTGGCCAAGGCCAGCATTTCTTCCGAGAGGTCGAGACCCGTGACCCGGTAACCGGCTTCCAAAAGAGGCAGGGCCAAATGGCCGGGACCACATCCCAGGTCCAATATCTCTTTTAAAGGCGGCTGGTTGGAAGGATCGGCCCAGAAACGGAGCAAGCGAGGGGCGAGTTCGCGGGCATGATTCCCGAAATGACGGTCGTAAAAGGACGCGAAGGGACCATCGTAAAGGGACGCGCCTTTAGGTTCGGGCATGGTCAGGGATGCGGCGAATTGGATTTTAGCGGCGGGTGAGCCTCATATTCACATAGACACCCTTGCCCTGGACCTGGGCCTTGAAGTTCAAGAGGCCCTTCTCCTGGCAAAATTCCCTCTCGCTGAACGGAAGGGTCTCGATGTCCCTAACGACGCTCCCTCGGGTCCCGCAATCGACACAGAGCACGTCGATCTCGACCTGGGAAGCGGCTTTCGCCTTGGCGGCCACGGTACGGCCGTTCACCATCTTCACGCTGCCTTCGCAAACATGGCAGTGAATGCTTTGAGCGTACTTCATGAAAACTCCTTCTCCGACACGACCCAAAAAAGTTGAATAATTTTATTGATTTTGGGGGAGCGGTAAGTATAGGCCCCCACCCCATGGAACTCAAGGCGCGGCCGCAAAGACGTGGGGCCAAAGGATTTTCCCGCCTTTTTTCAACGCTCCTATGACAGCCGTCAGATTGAAGGGAAATATCAGGGTTTTTAACGGCCCAAGAAGGCCGCCACGAAAAAGACACCACTTTATCCATTAGTTGGGCTCTTGTTAGGTGGGGGTACATCTGCCGGGGTCTCGTTGTTGAGGTTCTTCTCGCTCCATCCGCCCCCCGAACCCCATGACTGCCGAACAGGGAATGGGAACAAAACACCTTCTTTTACCCGCACATACCGCCCGGAAGTGGCCGGGGCCTGACATTCCCCGGATAACGCTTGGGAAAATATGGCTCGAACTTGTCCCGCGAAATAAAAAAGCCCCCGGGACAATTCCCAAGGGCTTTTGTCGTGATCGGGGATAAGATCCCCGATTCGATCAGTTGGTCGGCGTGGTGGAAGTCGTCGCCGGAGCGGCTTCGACCTTCTTGGCCTTCTTCATTTTCTTCATCTTCTTGGCTCGCTTGGCCTTGTGGCTCACTTTCGCCACGGGCGTGGAAGCCGGGGCCGTTTCTTGCGCCAAGACCAAACCGGTGCTGCCCAAGAACAGGGCCGCCAACAGAACTAAGATCGACTTTTTCATGGATTTCCTCCGGGCCCTTTCGGGCCTTTGAATTAAGGGACCTTCGTCCCTTGCGAATAAGACGAAGTTTACCTCTGAAAAGTTGCAGGGGCTCAACGACCCCGGGCGGCTCTGTCCCGCAACCGGGCCAGGGAGACCAATTCCCGCCCAATGGAAAGGAAAGTCAGCTGATCCAGGGGGAATTCCAACAGGACATGGGCAAAGCTGAGGAAAAAAAGCCATTTCAGGCCCCATAAGTAATTCCAGGCGTAAAGACCTATCGAAAGGGCCCATAGGGCCAAGATGACCCAAGCCCGTCGCCGGGGGATCTCATGCCATCCGATGACCGAGGTCTTCGAGAACCAATTGAGGTAGTGGTAGGTATAGGCAAAGGCGATGAAAGCCATGAGGGACAGGGCCGCCGGATGGGAATAGAGGTAATGGTTGGCCGCCTGGGAGCCGCCCGTGAGGACCTCGGAGCCAGGGAATCCCAGACGGTGCGCCAGGAACCGGTTGATGAGGATGAAAGGGCTGGTGCCACCGCCTCCTTCGGTCAGGACCCCATAACTATCCTGCACATAAGGGCTGGGACTATAGGATGCGCCCGGGTGGACCCAGAGGAACAACAGCATCATGGCCCCGAAAACGGCCAATGAAAGGATGCCGGAGAGGCTCCGTCCCTTCAAAGCGCCCAAGAGGATGAAGATCCCGGTGAAGAGGAACACATGGACCAGCGTCGGCAGGAACATGCCGAAGGCGATCTTGAGGGGAAAAGGCAACCCGAAAAGGAAAAGGGCCAAGGCCCCGGCCCCGGCCAAGAGCCAACGGGAGGGATGGTCCTTCAAGGCGACCGAACCGAAAGCGATCCAGAAGGACAGGGTGACCAGCGCCTCTCCCCAACCTCCGCCCGAAGGTTGGGGAATGGCCCCGAGGAAGAGAAGTGTGATCAACGCCGCGATGGCCAGCAGGACCCATGGGTCGGACCTGCCCTTCACATAAAAATCCCGGTCGTGGAGCCAGGAGATCTCCGTGAGGTAGTGCAACGGTCCCAATACGCCATATGAAAATAGAAAAAGCTCGAAAGGGAACATCAAGGCCAAACCGGCCGACAAGACCATCAAAAGGATATTGAGATAGTTCAGCCGGTCGGTGGTCAAAGGAACCTCGCGCGCGAAACTCGAGTTGCAAAGTTTAACGGGGTTTCACAAAAGATGTCCCATCATAACAAAAGCCGTAAAACCATTTTTGAATCGGAAACATAAAAGTTATGCTGGGGTCGCTTTCCATGAATCGAGCGGGGAAAGGAATCCATGTCCAGGGTGACCGTCCAAGAGCAACGGGGTCTCGTCTATTCGGGGCAAGGCCCCGAACCCTGGATCAGCGGCACCTTCCACTATTGGCGCGTCCAACATGAGCTTTGGGCCGATGTACTGGCCAACATCAAGGCCATGGGCTTTTCCATGGTGGAGACCTACATCCCCTGGGCCGTCCACGAGGTCGAGCGGGGACGCTTCGATTTCGGCGGGACCGACCCCAACAAGAACCTGGAAGGCTTCATCCAGAAGGTCCACCAGGCCGACCTGAAGCTCATCGTTCGGCCCGGGCCCCACATCAACGCCGAGCTGACCTTTTTCGGCTACCCCGCCCGCGTCCTTTACGACCCCGAGGTCGCCGCCCAGGAAGCCTCCGGAGCCTTTTCCATCCATGACGCCTATCCCAAGGCCTTCCCGAATCCCAGCTACGCCTCGGGCAAGCTCTACGCCGAGACCGCCCTTTGGTTTGACGCCCTGGCCCCCATCCTCAAGCGCAACCTCCATCCGGAAGGCCCCATCGTGGCCCTGCAGGTGGACAATGAGACCGGTTATTTCTTCCGCACCGGCGCCTATCTCTTGGACTACGGCAACGATTCCCTCCTCTGGTACCGGACCTTCCTGGAAATGCGCCACGGTTCCCTGGAGGCCCTGAACCGGACCTACGGCACCACCTACCGGTCCTTCCAGGAGATCGAACCGCCCCGTTCCTTCGACGGAAAGGAACGGAAGGACCTTCCCTATTACCTGGACTGGAGCCGCTACAAGGAATGGCAGATCAACCAATGCCTCAAGCAGGTGGGGGAAATGTGGAAGGAAAGGGGTGTGGACGGGATCCCCTTCTTCCACAACTTCTTCGGGCCTTTGACCAGCCCCTACAACACCAACCAAGCGGAATGGGGGGGATTCGGCCTCGACGTGGTGGGCATCGACAATTACCCCCGCAAAGAGCAGTTCCTGGCCACCTCCCGCATCGCCAGCTACTTGGCGGGCACCTCCAAACTCCCCTTCATCCCCGAGTTCGGGTCCGGTTGCTGGTCCCTGCCCCTTTGGGAGAACACCTTCACGGTCACGGACGAGCGGTTCACGACCCCCCTTCTTTTCATGTTCGGCCTCAAGGCCGTCAACTACTACATGCTGGTGGAGCGGGACCGCTGGATGGGAAGCCCCATCACCCAGGACAACAAGATCCGTACCCCCTATTTCGAAATGTACCGTCACTGGAACGCCTTCCTGAAACGCCATCATTTCCACGAATGGGACCTGCAGGCGGACCTCCTGCTCCTGGCCAACTACGACCAGGACCGCCTCCTGAAGGCCCTCAAGAAGGTGGAGAACCATTTCGTCCACTTCCTGCCCGAAGAGATCGGTTACGAAGAGGAGCAGGGGCTTTTTCCCTACCGCGTCGAGGAGGAGGTCCCCCGTTGGTCCGACGGGTCATGGTCGTTCGCCCTTCGGAACCATCTGCCCTTGCGCTGTTCGGATACAGTGGCCCCCCTGGAACGCTTGCGCGGCCACAAGGTGGTCTGGGTCCCGACCTTCGAGGCCTTGGATAAGGAGGCCCAGGACAACCTGCGCCGCTACGCCGAGGAAGGAGGCACGGTCCTGATGGGACCCCTGGTCCCTTCCTTGGACGCCGACTACAAACCCTACTGCGCCTTTCCGGAACTCCACTCGGCGCCCGAAGCCAAGGTCGGAAAAGGCAGGGTGGTCCTGATAAGGGAGTTCGATGAGGGAAAACTGCTCCGAACCCTGGCCTCAGCCGGGGTGAACCCCGTCCTGGAAGGCCTGCCGAACCAGGTCCTGGCCACCCGGTTCCATAAGGATGGCAAGACCATGGTGTTCCTGGCCAACGCCCAGGATGCCCCGGCCGGTTTCGAGGTCTCCCAGAAGCTCGCCCCACTTTACGGGATCCCCGAGGATAAACCCCTCAAGCAAGGCCACCTAGTCCTGGAACCCTGGTCGGTCACCGTTTGGGAGCTGCGCCCATGATCCATCCGGACGTCAAGTTCGAGCACATCGATATCGAACAAGCCCGCCGCTTCGTGGACATCTCCAAGATCGCCCAACCCAACCCCCGGACGCTCTATGTGCTCCATGAAAAAGGCAGGGTCGTGAAGGCTTGGGACAGCCGGAAAGGGAGGGTCCTCCTGAAGGAAATCCTAGAACCTTCCCGGGAACTGGCCGAAACCCTCCGAAAGGCCCATGGGGTGGACGAGGTCCAACTGATCGACCGGGAAGGCCTGATGGGTTATTACCGGGAAGCCTTAGACCTGAAAAAGGCCGAGGAATTGACGGGTTACGAGTTCAAGGAAAGGGCCCAGGCCCTGAAGGATACCCAGGGCAACGGATTCCTGATCCACCCGCCGCGGGAAGCCTACGATTACTACCACTATTTCGAGCGCAGTCGCCGCTTCGTGAAGGAAAAACTGGAACCCGACTGTTCTTTCCTGGTCGGCGTCCACGAAGGGAAGGACTGGTGGACCTCCCTTTACGCCGATCTCGCCCATGGAAGCATCGTGCGCCTCTCGACCTTCGAGCCCTTCCCCCCCGGGAAGTTGGCCAATGCCTCCATGCCCGCCACCCACCAGGAACTGGTCAGGCTCGCGGCCCAAAAGTCGGGCAAGAACGCCTACGGCCTCTTCCTGGACCGGCCCGCCTTCGAGGGCTTCGCCAAGGCCCAATGGCGGGGTCTCGGCTCGACGCCTTTGCTCAAAGTAAAGCCCTAAACCAAGGCTTTTTAGGGTCCCTGGCCTCATTTTTGAACTTATCCCTTCTTTTTTGCCGTCTTTGTTTGTAGATTAACCACTCCTGAACGGGGCCACCAAGGACCGTGATGGTGCAGTTAAATTTTTAAGAAGCAGAGGTTTCAAGCAAATGGCTCAAGGTACAGTGAAGTGGTTCAAGAACGAGAAGGGTTTTGGTTTCATCTCCCAAGACGGTGGCGAGGATGTTTTCGTGCACCACTCGTCTATTCAGATGGACGGCTACAAAACGTTGAACGAGGGTGACCGTGTTGAATTCAACGTCACTCGCGGCGACAAGGGCCTCAAGGCCGAGAACGTCGTTAAGATCTAACAAGGTCTTTCGATAATCAAAAGCCCCTGGAGCGAAAGCTTCAGGGGCTTTTTTATTTCCGGGACTTTTACCGGATCATTGGCCGTTCTTCGTGCCCTTCGTGGTCCGATATCAGGTTTTCAGCCTTTCCCCGATGGACCGGAAGGAACCTTTCAAGGCCGGATAAAGTTCCCGGTATTCCCCATACCAAACGTCGTATTCCTTGACCCTCTTCGTGTTGGGTTGGGTCCGGGTGACCACCCGGATGAGCTTGGAGCAGGCCGCGGGGACCGAAGGATATAGTTTAGCCCCCACCATGGCCAGGATGGCCGCCCCATAGGCCGGCCCTTCCTCACTGTTCACCGTGACCACTTCTTCCCCATAGATGTCCGCCTGCATCTGGCGCTGGAAGGGATTGGCGGCCCCGCCACCCGTCGCCACCACCCGGCGGATCGGCACCTTCAATTCCCGGAAGATCTCGAGCGAATCCCGCATGGCAAAGGTGATGCCCTCGAAGACGGCCCTGGCGAAATGGGCCCTCCCGTGCCGGGCGCTCATCCCCACGAAAGCCCCCCGGGCGTAAGCATCCTTATGGGGCGTCCTTTCGCCCATGAGATAGGGTAGGAACAGGAGTCCTTCGCTTCCCGGAGCGACCCTTCCGGCCATCTGGCTCAGGATCTTATAGGCGCTGGTCCCGGTCCTTTTCCCAAGGTCCTTTTCGCTCAAGCCCAAGGTGTCCCGATACCATTGCAAGGAGAAGCCCGCCGAGAGGATGACACCCATCAAATACCACTTGTCCGGCACGCTGTGGCAAAAGCTGTGGACCCGCAGGCCCGGATCGACCTTGACCTTGTCCGAGTGGGCAAAGAAGACCCCGGAAGTGCCCAAGCTCGCCATGACGTCCCCGGATTTGATGATCCCGTTCCCCACCGCTCCGCATGTGTTGTCCGCGCCGCCTCCGACCACAGGGCAACCTTCCCGAAGGCCCAGCTGCTTGGCGACTTGGGCCGTCAGGCGCCCGCAGATCTGCTGGGACTCCACGACTTGCGGGAACCAAGCCAAGGGGATCCCCAACTTGCCCAGGAGTTCCTTGGACCAACGCCGGTTCTTCACATCGAAATAAAGGGTCCCGGCGGCGTCGGAAACTTCGGTGGCCAAGGCCCCGGTCAGCTTGTAGCGCACGTAATCCTTGGGCATGAGGACCTGGGCGATCTTGGCGTAGGTCTTGGGTTCGTGCTTCTTGACCCAAAGGATCTTAGGAAGGGTAAAACCTTCGAGAGCGGGATTGGAGACCCATTGGCGTAGGTGGCTCTCCCCAACCTTTCGGGTGATCTCCAGGCATTCCTCATGGGTGCGGGTATCGCACCAAAGGAGCGCCGGGCGCAGGACCTTGCCCTGCTTATCGAGAAAGACCGAGGAGTGCATCTGGCCCGAAAAACCGAGGGCCTTCACGTCCGAAGGCTTTACGCGGGCCTTTTTCACCGCCCCGGCAATGGCTTGAAAAGAGGCTCTGACCCATATGTCCGGGTCTTGCTCGGCCCAACCTGGATGCGGCGTGGAGAGGGGATATTCGACGGTCACCTTGGAAAGGATCTTGCCCGACTCCGAGACCACGATGGCCTTGGTCCCCGAAGTGCCGACATCACAACCGATCACGAAAGACATAGGATCCTCCGTCTTTTATTTCGCTTCAAGAATATCGGGCCGTTCAAAGGTCTTCCCGCTACACTTCACTTCCACCATCGGCCAATTCGGGGTCGAGGTCAGGACTTCCAACCCCTTCTTCGTTAAAAGGACCGTGTCCTCGCTTTTGGTTCCCGTAATGGAAGGGTTCCAGGCAAGGGCCTGGTTCGCCACCAGCTTTTCTTTACAACTAGGGGTAGCCAAATAGTCCCGGGTTTCATAACCCGTGGGACCGCCTTGGTGGTGCTTCTTCCACTCGCCGTCGAAACCTTGGGCGGCATACTCCGAAACGCCAGCTTGGAAAACTTCTCGGGCCTCTATCCCAATGGCCGTCTTGTCCCACATGGCGCATTCCACCTGCAGGCAAGCCCGGTGGCGAAGCCGGAGGTCCATAGGCATCGGCCCGAAATGGACGATACGGGTAAGATTGGCGATGAGCCCATGACCCTTGGCGCAGATGACCATCATGACCCTGTTCTGGATCTTCTTAGTGGTGGGCAGTGGGTGACGATAACGTTTCAGGCGCTCATCAGAACCGACCAGGATGACGGTCGCTTCCAGGCCCCGGTCCACCAGCTCTTTGGAGAGCTCGGCGGCCACCTGGTTCTCGCGCCAGCCTTGACGGACCTTCTTGCCTACGATCTCCATGGCCTCGCCGGAAAGCTTTCCCACCCGGCGGTAGCGGGTCATTTCCTCCGGTAAAAGGGACCACCGCAAACGGGCGATCTCATCCTTCAAGGACGGAAGCCCATAGGCCCCGTCATCGGAAGCGGCTTTCTTGCGCCTGGGCTTTGCGGGCTCGTACCAAGGATGGGTCCGGTAGGCGAAAGGAAGCCCCTTTGCCTCTTCCTCCCGGAACCGCTTCTCCTCGATGGAGTTGCACCAAAGTTCCACGTTCGCGGGGGTCACCCAGAGGGCGGCCACCCCCTTCTCCACGTCGGACCTGATATGGCTGGTATGCCCGCCCGTGAGCCAGGAGAAATTGGCCCGATTGGAAAGGAGGATCCCCTGCAACCGATGTTCCCGGATCAAACCACGAAGGCGTTGGAGTTTTATCTTTAATTCCAAGGCAACCCCTCTTGAACCACAGAGAACACAGAGGTCGCAGAGAAAACACGGATGGTGTTACGGCTTCAAACCCAATAGCTTCTCTCTGTGTTCTCTGTGCCCTCTGTGGTGAATAGCTATTTATTTTTTGAAATACTTCTCGTTGATCTTCTTGGTCAGCCCCGGCAGCACATCGGCCGGACCCGTCTGGCTCATCCAGACCGAATCCAAGGCCGGGGTGAGGGTCCCGTAGAAGATCTCAGGCCAACTGGCCAGGAAAGGCTGGTAATGGGCGTGTGCCGGCATCTTGAGGAGGATGGCCTTGTGCTCCGCTCCCGGCGCCTTCAAGAAGATGTCCGACTCGGCCAGGCTCTTCAGGGCCGGCTGCATCATGCCCGTCTGGGTCATCTGGGTGAGCGAGGCGGCCGTGGTCATCTCCTTGGCCACCAGCCAGGCCAGGTCCTTGTTCTTGGAGCTCTTGGAGACCGCGTAGCCCGACCCGCCCGTGCCCCAACCCTGGATCCCCTGGGGGCCGCGGGGGAACTCGACGACGTCGAAGTCCAGGTCCTTCTTCTCCAGGAACCGGGGGGTCTGCCAGATCCCCGAGCAAAGCATGGCGACCCGCCCGTTGAGGAACATGTCCATCTGCCCCGCCGCAGGGCTGATGGTCTGGATCTGGGACGGGTCGGGCGACACGTGGTGTTTCTGAATCAGGGCCCAACGAAAGGTGATGGCCTCGATGGCCTTCGGATCGTCCAGGATCAAGCGGGTCGGATGGGCCTCGTCGTCCACATAGTTCGACCCGTTGCTGTAGAGAAAATTATCGTATTGGGTCGAATAGGCGTCGGTGAAGGCCCAGCGGGTCACGTTCCCGGCGGCGTCGGTCTTGGTGAGTTTCTTGCAGATCGTGAGGAAGGGTTCGGGCCAGGACCACTTGGCGGTCGGATAGTCCAGCCCTGCCTCGCGGAAGAGCTTCTTGTTGTAGAAAACGAGCCCCGAAGGGGCCGTGTCCTGGGGCAGGACGTAGGTCTTACCGTCGGGGCTGAAGCGGCGGACGAGCCCTTCGTAATAGCCCTTCAGGTCCACCCCGTCCTTCTGGCAATAGGGCGTCAGGTCCTCGAAGACCCCGCGCAGATAGAGGTCCACGAAGTTGTTCACCTCCACGAAGATGACGTCGGGGGCGTTGCCGGCCGCCAGTTGGGTGGTGATCTTCTGCTGGTATTCGTTGTAGGGGATGTTATCGACCTGGATATGCAGGCCCGGATGCCGCGCCTCGATATCGTGAACGACCCGGGTCATTTTTTCGATGAGCACCGGATCGGTGAGGAACTGGGCGAGCCGGACCGTTTGGCCGTTGTTCTTGGAACAACCCGCCAACAGGACCGCTGAAAGGACCGCCCAAAGAACCACGGTTGTTTTTTTCATAACCCCTCCGGGATGAACGTCAAAGGCTGGTCAGCCACCGATGAACGAGATGAATGGAATGGCGAAGATCAAAAGGCTTTTGTCGTATCGGCGTTCATCCCCTTCATCGGTGGCGAATAGGTTTGGTTTACGCCGATTCCCTGACCACTAGATTCGGCTTCAGTTGCAGCACCGAACGGTTCTTCTCCTCGCCCGTCACGAGCCGCATGAGCTTGTGAACGGCGTTCCGGCCCAGTTCATGGAGGTCGTAGCTCACGGTGGTCAGGGTCGGGCTCACCAGGGAGGCCATCTCGATGTCATCGAACCCGACGACCGCCATGGTCCCTTCCTTCTTGCGCTCCCGCAGGGCCTTCAGCACCCCGATGGCGGTGGCGTCGTTGGCGGCGAAGACCGCGGTCGGCGGATTGGCCATGGCCAGGAACTTCTCCCCCGCCTCCAGGCCCGACTTCACCATATATTGCCCGGGCAGGATGAGGGAGTTATCGATCGGGATCCCCGCCTCGCCCAAGGCGGCCTTATAGCCTTCCAACCGCTCGGTGGAATCGCTCAGTTCGGGGCGACCTCCGACGAACCCGATGCGCTTATGGCCCTTGGAGATCAGGTGTTTGACGGCCTGTTGGGCCCCGTCGAAGTTGTCGATGACCACCGAGGAAGCCAGGCTCTCGAAACGCCTCTCGCAGAGGACCACCAGGGGGAATCCCTTGCGGATGAGGTTCTTCAGGAGGTTCTCGGTGGCGGTCGTGGGCAGGAAGAAAAGCAGGCCGTCCACCACCGGGGGTTCGGTCATGGTGCGGATCACTTCCCGCTCCGCCTCCGGTTCCCCGTTCTCCTGGACCACGCCCAGGGTCAGGAGCTTCCCGTAGCGGCGGGCCTCCTGTTCCATCCCCATGATGACGGAGGCGATGAAGGGGTCCATGGAAGGCGTCACCACGCCCAGGAACCCGGTCTGCTGGGCCGCCAAGCCCCGCGCGAAGCGGTGGGGTCGGTACTGCATCTGCAGCATAATGTCCTTCACGCGTTGTTCGGTCTCGTACTTGACCGCCAAACCGTTCAACACGCGGGACACGGTGGCCTTGGAGACCCCCGCTTTGGCCGCTATTTGTTGGATCGTCACACCCATCCACGACCTCCGAAAAAATGAATTTGAATTCCTGTTCCTTTTTTAATTCCGTTCCATTTCAAGGCGCGGTGGGGCCCCTGCCCCGCCCTTCTTAAAGGACGCCCAGCAACAGTTCCTGCAGGCGCTGGTCCAGTTCCTCGTAAGGAAGGCGCTTCTTGGAGATGGCCATCGGGTCGAAGACCCTCTTCCTCAGTTGGTCGGCGCCCTCGGGCGTGTAGCGGCGCATGATCCCCTCCAGGCCCGGGTCGGACCCATGGATGTCCTTGAGGATCTGTTGGATCTTCTTGTCCGAATTGAACTGTTTCACCTTCTCCCAAAGGATGAGGTAAGTGCGCATGGACCCTTCCACGAAGTCCCAGACGCCCTTCTCGTCCTCGCTCCGGTAGGGATGCTCGTCGAAGTTGCGGGTGCCCGCCCAGTGGTTGTCCTCGAGCAGCTTGACCACGAAGAAGGTCTCCTTCAGGTCCTCGCTCCCGAACCGCAGGTCCTGGTCGAAGCGGTTGGGCTTTTGGGCCCCCAGGTCCACGTGATAGAGCTTGCCCGCTTCCATGGCCTGGGCGAAGTCGTGGTAGGTGTTGAGCCCCGCCATGCGCGAGTGCTCGATCTCCGGGTTCACCC
Organism: bacterium; assembly: GCA_035549195.1. NCBI lineage: Bacteria > bacterium. Next base: position 36,050 of record DASZRK010000040.1, on the reverse strand, counting down.
CCACCATCTCGGGATGGTCCAGGGTCTCGATGAAGGCCAGCACGTGGCCCGCGGTGGCCAGGAAGATGTCGCCCCGGGGCTCATTGGGCTTGGGTTCGATGGCGAACTTGAAGTTGTAGCCGTTGTGGCGCGCGTAGGCGCAGAGGTAGTTCATGCATTCCCGGTAGCGCTTGAGGGCCTCCTCCGGGGTCTTGGAGGCGTCCACTTCGGTGCCTTCCCGGCCGCCCCAGAAGACATAGACGGTGGCGCCCAGTTCCGCCCCCAGGTCCATGTTCTTCATGACCTTCTGCAGGGCGAAGGCGCGCACCTTCGGGTCGTGGCTGGTGAAGGCGCCGTCCTTGAAGATGCGGTGGTAGAAAAGGTTGGTGGTCGCCATGGCGCAGGCGATCTTGTAGTCCTTCATGGCCTTCTTGGTCTCTTTGATGATCTTGTTGCGCAGTTGAAGGGAGGCGCCGAAGGGGATCAGGTCGTCATCGTGGAAGTTGAAGCCGTAGACGTTGCGCTTGCCCAGTTCCTTGATATTGGTGATGGGATCGAGACGGGCCCGGGTCTCCTCGCCGAAGGGATCGCGGCCGCGGTTGGCGGTGGTCCAGAGGCCGAACGAGAAGCGGTGTTCTTTCTTGGGGGTAAAAGAGGCCATTCTGACTCCTTCATGCAAAAGTTATGTAATTTATTGGAACCGGTTTAATAATAAGTCGCTTCTAAAGTGAACACAATCGGCCTTTTTACCTGTTAAACAATGGTTTCGATTGGAAATTCATGAAAAAGGACAAGTCGAAGATAGGTTGGTGGGGCATCCTGGATTCGAACCAGGGACCAAGGCATTATGAGTGCCCTGCTCTAACCGCTGAGCTAATGCCCCATTTACAGACTGCGTATTTTGGACTGAAAACCTATTCGAGGAAACCCTTCAATTTGCGGCTGCGCGAAGGATGACGCAGCTTGCGAAGGGCCTTGGCTTCGATCTGACGGACCCTTTCCCGGGTCACCTTGAAGGTGTTCCCTACTTCTTCCAGCGTATGGGGATGCCCGTCCTCCAGGCCGAACCTTAGGCGCAGGACCTCGGCCTCCCGTTCCTTCAAGGTCCCCAGGACCTCGGTGATCTGCTCCTGGAGCAGGACAAAGGCCGTCGCATAGGCGGGCGAGACCGCCTCCTTGTCCTCGAGGAAATCCCCCAAACTGCTGTCCTTCTCCTCACCGATGGGCGTCTCCAACGAAATGGGCTCCTGGGCCACCTTCAGGACCGCCCGGACCTTCTCCACCGGCAGTTCCAGCCTCTCGGCGATCTCGTCCACGGTCGGTTCCCGTCCCAACTCCTGCACCATGTCCCGGGAAACCTTGATGGACTTGTTGATGGTCTCGATCATGTGCACCGGGATCCGGATGGTGCGGGCCTGGTCCGCGATGGCCCGGGTGATGGCCTGGCGGATCCACCAGGTGGCGTAGGTGGAGAACTTATAGCCCCGGCGGTATTCGAACTTCTCGACCGCCCGCATGAGGCCGATGTTGCCTTCCTGGATCAGGTCCAGGAAAGGCAGTCCCCGGTTCGTGTATTTCTTGGCGATGGAGATGACCAGGCGCAGGTTGGCTTCCACCAGCTCCATACGCGCTTGGTAAGCCTCCTTTTCGCCAATGCGGATATTGCGCATCAGGTGCCGCAACAGGTCCCGGCCGGCCACGGCCTCTTTCTCGAGCGTCTTGATCGCGGCGCGCGCCTTCTCCCAATGGCGGGCGGCGCTCAGGAAGGACTCGCCCTTCAAACCGGCCTTCTTCTCCAGGTCCCGGAGGGCCGCGGAGGTCTCTTGCTTGAGCAAACTGGGAAGTTTGAGGTAGCTTTCCGGGCCCAAGGCTAGGTGGCGCTCTTGCAGGTGCATGAGGTGCTCCTGCTCCTCCACCGCCTCCGCTTTTTCCCGCAACGAGGCGATGAGGTGCTCCCGGACCTTCTTATGGAACTGGCAATCTTTCACCAGCCAGATGAGGTCCACCAGCCGGACGTCCAATTGTTCCAGGACCACCTTCTTTTTCTCGAGGGAAAGGGACTTCTGGGACGCCTTGTGTTGCAGGTCCTTGACGGTCTTTTCGAGCTTCTTGAACTTGGCCTGGTTCTTCTTCAATTTGGCGAGGATCTGCTTTTCCGGGACTTCAGGCATTTCCGAATAGGGTTCCAGGTCCATGGTCTCCTGGAGGGTCCGCTTGGCGTGGAGGATGTCGCTGAAAAGCCCGTTCAACTGCTGGAGCCCCAGCGCGCTGCCCAGGACCGCCTTCAGCACCTTGAATTCGCCCGCCTCGATGCGCTTGGCGATGGCGATCTCCTGCTCCCGGTTCAGCAGCGAGATGCGGCCCATCTCATGGAGGTACATCTTCACCGGGTCCACCATGCGGTGCTCGCCGCCCGACTCGGGACCCTTCTCGAAATCCTCTTCCTCTTCTTCCTCTTCCTTGACGATGGCCGCGCCCGGGGCCTCGGCGGGGTTTTCCTTGTCGCCATCGGTGAGGACGGCGGCCTTTTCCTCCTGGTCCACGATCTTGATGTCGTTCTCGCCCAGCATCACCAGGATGTCGTCGATCTCGTCGGAGGAAACGACCTCTTCGGGCAGGATGTCGTTCACCTGTTTATAGGTGATATAGCCCTTTTCCTTGCCCGCCTGGAGGATCTTTTGGACGTGTTCTTGGGACCGGTTCTCGGTTGTCATGGGTTCACGCCTTCTTGCTCGAATTGGCGCTTCAAAAGCACCATTTCCTGGGCCAACCGGAGGGCCGTATCCGCCAGCCCGTCCTTTTCGGCCTGGGTTTGCCGGGCCTTCAGCTCGGACATTTGGCGCCTTAAATGACGTTTTTTCAAGGCCGACGCGAGGTCGTTCAGCATGGCTTCCCGGTGTTTGGGTTCGGTACGGCTCTCGATGAACAGGAAGGAGGCCTGCAGGTCCGGGACCTGGGTCAACTCCTCCGGCTTCATCTCTCCCGCGCTCAAACGCTCGAAATATTTACGGAAATCCTCGCGTTGAAAAACCTCGGGCGAGAGTTCGTTCACGGCCCAGGGCACGAACTCCCCGTTCTGTTCGGTCAGGAGGGCCAGGAAGTCGGCCTCCATCCGTGAACCATCGGGGGCGGCGGAAGCCGCGGCCTTGGCCGGTTCCTCCGGGGTGCCCCGGGGCGCCAAAGCGGACCGCCCGGCTTTTTTCCGCTCGCTGTTCACGATGGTCAAAAGGTCCCGGTTGTCGAGGGCCAGTTCGGATTCGATGGCCGAACAGGCCGCCTGGACCGAGACTTCGTCGGGGATCTGCAGGATCATGGGGACGAAGGCCTGCAAGGCCCGGGTCTTCTCCTCCACCGGAAGGCCCTGGATCTTGGGTTTGAGGTTATGGGCCCACCAGCGGAAAAAACTGGGCGCCTTCTCGATAAGGGCTTCCAATTCTTCCCTGGGGTGTTTGGTCAGGAACTCGTCCGGGTCCTTGGCATCGGGCATGACCAGGACCTTGATGTTGAGCCCCGCCTGCACGAGGGGCTCGAAGCCCCGCTGCACCGCCGCCTGGCCCGCCGTATCCGTATCGTAGGAAAAGACCACCTCCGTCGTATAACGCTTGAGCATCCGCCCATGCTGGGGGGTCAAGGCGGTGCCCAGGGTCGCCACCGCGTTCTCGAACCCGTGGTGGTGCAGGGCGAGGGCGTCGAAGTAGCCCTCCACCACCAGGACATAACCCTTGGCCCGGATGGCCTCCCGGGCGGCATTGAGGAGGTAAAGACACTCGCTCTTCTTGAAAAGCAGGGTCTCGGGAGAGTTCAGGTATTTGGGTCCTTGTTCTTCGTCGGCAAGCGTCCGGCCCCCGAAAGCGATGATCTTCTCGTAGTTGTTCTTGACCGGGAACATGAGACGGTTGCGGAACTTGTCGTAAAAGGTCTTTTTCTCCTCGTTCTTCACCAAGAGACCGGCCGCCACCAGTTCCTCCATCTCGAAGCCCGCCTTGGCCGCTGCGTTCTTGAAGGCATCCCATCCTTCCGGGGCCAGCCCGATCTGGTGCTTGAGGGCATCCTCTTTGGTGAACCCGCGTTTCTTGAAATAATCCCGTGCCGATTGCCCCTCGGCGGAAAGCAGCCGTTCCTGGAAGAACTTGCCTGCGAAATCGTTGATGGCCTGCATCCGTTCCCGGGCCCTCTCCGCCTCGGTGTCCCGTTCCTCTTCCCGGGGTTTGGGAAGAGCGATGCCCGCCTTCTCCGCCAGGGTACGCAGGGCCTCGGGGAAGGTCATCTTCCCCATCTCCATCAGGAAGGTGATGACGTTGCCGCCCTTGCCGCAGCCGAAGCAATGGAAGCTGTTGCGTGACGGGGACACCATGAAACTGGGGGATTTTTCGCTATGGAATGGGCAAAGACCCTTGTAGCTGGACCCGGCCTTCTTCAAGGGCACGTATTCGCTGATGACGGCCACGATGTCCGTGGCGTCCTTGACCCTTTGGATGATCTCGTCGGAATACTTCATTCGGGGACCTTGTTATTTCTTGAACTTGACGACCGTCGCGCCGGCTCCGCCCATATTGGGCTCGGCCAGGGTGAATTCCAGCCCCGGATGGGCGCTGGGCAGATGCTTGTGGATGGCCTCTTTCAAGGCCCCGGTCCCCTTGCCGTGGATGATCCGAACGAAAGGAAGGTTCATCAGCATGGCGTCGTCCAGGAATTTGTCGATCAAGGGCAGCGCCTGGTCCACCATCTTGCCCCGGATGTCGATCTCCAGCTTTCCCTTGTCCTCCAGGGCCTTGGCGTTCATCACGTTGGTGACCTGGGGCCGGACCACCGGTTTGGGCGCGGTCACCGTGACCCGCCCCAGGTCGGCCCATTGGCAGGTCATCTTCATCCCGTTCTCCATGAGGATCTCGGCCTCTTCCCTGTCCTCGTCCACACCGACCACCTTGACGTCCACCTGGGCCTTCTTATGGAAGACCGTATCCCCTTCTTTCAGGTCCCGGACCTCGACCACCTGTTTTTGGGGCTTCGGGGCGATATTCCGCAGTTTTTGGTTCACTTCCTGCCGGGCGTCCTTGATGCGGCCCTTGTTCGGCCCCCCGTCCTTGGTCTGCACCCCCTGGATGAGATGTTCCATCTTCCGACGGGTGTTCTTGAGCAGGCCTTCGGCCTCGACCTGGGCCTCTTTCTTGATGCGACGGGCCTCGTCCTTGATCTGACGCCGTGCGACCTCGAGCTCCTGGGCGGTCTTGCGGGCCTTGTCCCGGATGGCCTCGGCCTCCTGCCGGGCCTTTTGGGCCGCCTGTTTTTCCTGGCCCAATTGGGTCAGTAGTTCCGAAAGATCCGCCTCGCCCTGGGGCAGGTGGGACTTGGCCTTTTCGAGCAGTTCATCGCCGAACCCCATCTGGCGGGCCAGGGTCAGGGCATAGGACTGGCCTGGAATGCCTGGCACCAAGCGGAAGGTCGGCTTGCCGGTCCCCTCGTCGAAGACCATGGCGGCATTGGCCATGCCCTTCTCTTCCTGGGTCAAGAGCTTCAGGAGCGGCTGATGGGTGTTGGCCATGACCCAACTGCCCTTCTCGCGGAAATGTTCCAGACAGGCAAGCCCCAAGGCCCCCCCTTCCCGGGGATCGGTGCCCGCGCCCAATTCGTCCAGCAGGAAGAGCGTCCCGGGGCCGCAATGGTCGATCATGCGCTTGAGGGCCTTGAGCTTGGCCGCGTAGGTGCTCAGGTGGTCCCCCAGGTCCTGCTCGTCCTTGAGGTCGGTGTCGAAATGCCCAAGGAGGGGCACTTGGCTTTGTTCACTGGCCAGCACCGGAAGGCCCGACTGGGCCAGGACGCAGGAAAGACCCAGGGTCTTCAGGGCCACGGTCTTCCCCCCGGCGTTGGGGCCCGAAATGAGGAGGACCTGGACCCCGGGACCCATTTCCACCTCCAGGGGAATGACCTTCTCTCGGAAAGCGGGCCCAGCCTCCAAGGCCAACAAGGGGTGCCGCGCGGTCCGAAGGACCAGGGGTGCCTGGGGATCGGGCTTCAGGAAGGCCCCGTCGAAACGGGACGCGAAGGAGGCCAGGGCCTGGTGGGCGTCGATCTCGGCGCAGGCGATCAAGGTCGTTTCCAGGGCTTCGCCGTTCTTCAACACCTCTTGGGTGGATTCCCGCAGGATCTTGCGCACTTCCTCGTCCTCCTGCAGGATCGCTTCCCGGACTTGGTTGTTGTTCTCCACCATCTCCCGGGGTTCGACGAAAAGGGTCGCTCCCGAGGCGGACATTCCGTGGACGAACCCGGATACCTGGGACTGATGGTCCCGTTTGACGGGAACGACCAAGCGGCCTTCCCTCTCCGTCACGATCCTCTCCTGCAAGGCTTCGGCGTTGCCCGCTTGCTGGAGGAAGGATTGGTAGAATTTTTGGATCTCGGAACGCAGATGGCGCAATCGATCCCGGGCGCTCGAAAGGGCCGGGGAAGCCGAATCCAGGACCTCGCCCTTCTCCGACAGGCGATCCTTCAGGAACCGGGACAGATCCGGCAGGGCGTTCAACCGTCCCAACCATTCCTCGAAGGCCTTGGGTTTCACTTCTTCGACCGAGAGCCCCTGGCGCAAGCGTCCCACTTCCCCCAAGTAAAGGAGGAGGGCGGCCAATTCCTTGCCGGACAGGACCTGGCCCCGGGAACGGGCTTTCTCCAGGGATTCGACGAAATGCTGGGGATCGGGAATGGCGGGCAACTTGTGTTTGGCCGAATGGCGTTCGAGTTCCCGGGTCCTTTGGAGGCGGATCTCGATCGCTCCCGTCTCCAAAAGGGGGCCGAAACTGGTCATGTAATCGCGCCCCGCCGGGGTCTGGCAGGAACGGGCCAGTACCCCCAAAAGCTTGGGGAACTCGATCGCGTCCAGGAATTGGCGCAAGGCGGGGGAGCTCAAAAGGGGCCTTTCCGGAAAATGGGTGGAAGAGGATTTTAATCCCAACCGGCCGAAGTTTCTCTTATTTAGGGGCGGCGAAAGACCTTGGTCTGTTGCTTCTTTTTTCCCGGCGACGGCCTATCCAACCCCGGCTTGACGGAGACATAGGGATTGCCCTGCAGGTAGAAACGCAGGGGAAGGTCGGACCCTTCGGTCAGGCCGATCCGGGTCGTGACACCGACGGGTTCCCGCCTTTCGGCGGACAGGATGGTCAGGGGCTTCCGGAAGACCGGAAGCCGGTTCTGCCCTCGGTCCAGCCCCAAAGCCTGGGCCAACTTCCCCGGGCCGTTGGTCAGGTTCTTCTGTCCGACCTCGCCCCTTCGGCGCCTGGCCATGAGGTATTCACCCTTCACCGGCTCCAAGGCCCTTACCAGGACGGCTCCCGGAACGCCCTGCTTCTCCGTCACCACGTTGAACATGAAATGGTTCCCGTAACAGAAATAGACATAGGCGTGGCCCGCGGGGCCGAACATCACCTCGTTGCGGGGGGTCATTCCTCGGGCGGCGTGGCAACCGGGATCGCCCTGGGGGAGATAGGCTTCCACTTCCACGATGCGCCCTGCGGCAAGGCCGGAGGGGGTTTCGTGGACGAGGACTTGGCCCAAAAGGGCCCGCGCGACCTGCCGGGTGGAACGGGAGTAGAAGGAAGAAGGTAGGATCATCGGCGTCGGATCAACGTCAGCCCAGCTTGGCCTTGACCATCCCGCTGACCTTGCCCATGTCGGCCCGGCCCTTGATCTTGGGCGTCAGCACCCCCATGACCTTCCCCATGTCCTTCGGGCCGGCGGCTCCGCTGGACTGGATGGCCTCGGCGATGAGCTTCGCCAGTTCGTCGTCGGAAAGACCGGCGGGCAGGAATTTCTCGATGAGGGCCAATTCGGCCTTTTCCTTGTCGGCCATGTCGGAGCGGCCGCCCTTCTCGAACCCTTCGATGGATTCCTTGCGTTGCTTGGCCTGTTTGGAAAGCACGTCGATGACGTCCTCGTCCTTCAGCTCGCGTTTCAGGTCCACTTCCTTGTATTTCAGGGCGGACTTGAGCATGCGCAGGGCCGAGGTGGACGCCTCGTCCTTGGCCTTCATGGCCGTGATCAGGTCGGCATTGATCTTGTCGAACAGGGGGGATGCGCTCATGGGAGACCTCCAAACCAATTTTGAGTTCTTAATTCTTGATTCTTAATTGACGGGAATTTCCGCGTCGCGGAAATCGACCGTCATTCAAAATTAAGCATTAAAAATTAAGAATTCTGGGGCGATCATCAGGACGGAACAGCCAAATAAAAAGGGGCCCGTCGTTGAAACGAGCCCCGGTTCGCTAATCGCGGTTCAGCTTCATCTGGCGGCGCCGGGCCTTTTTGCGGGCGGCGGCTTCGCGCTTCTTGCGGCGCTCACTGGGCTTCTCGTAGAACTCCCGCTTCTTCATCTCCGAGATCAACCCCGAGTTCTGCACCACTTTCTTGAAACGCTTCAAAGCGTTCTCGATCGGTTCATTCTCTTCCAGTCGGACTTCGACCACTTGGGTCACGCTCCCCTCTGTGGGTTCCGCGGGCCTTCCCGGGATCCCTTATTGGCCTGGCCTTTTGCCAGGGAGGAGGAGTTTAGAGGTTCGGCCTGGGGGCGTCAAGCAAGGGGAAAAGGCGGAAGGGCGTGGATTATGCGGAAAAAGGGCCGAAGGACCCTCAGCCCGGAGGCCAGGTCATGAAACGGCCGCCCAGGAGGTGCAGATGGAGGTGGTAGACCGTCTGGCCGCCATTGTCGCCGTTGTTGATGACCAGGCGGAAACCCTCGCGAAGGTTCAGCTGTTTGGCGATCTGGACGGCCTTTTCCGTCAGCAGGGACACCAGGGGGCTTCCCGCCGGGACCTCCTCGACGCTCTCGATATGCTCCTTGGGGATGATGAGCACGTGGGTGGGAGCCGCCGGATGGATATCGGTGAAGGCCAGGATTTTCTCGTCCTCATAGACCACGTTGGACGGGATCTCCTTGTGGACGATCTTGCAGAAGACGCAATGGCTCATGGGGATCCCCCTCACCGATAGAGATGGACCGTCATATCCTCCGGCAGGTATTGCCCCACTATCTTATATTTACCACCGTGCCATTGCCTTATCTTTTCTTCCACTTGGCGGGGATGGGCGTAAAAAAGGTCCGGATCCATCCAGCCGCCCTCGGCGTTCAGGAGGGTCAAGGCCACCCCTTCCTTGGCGTGGGCCGTGCACTGAGCGAGCCCCCGCCGCATCCATTCCCAGTTGTCCTTCACCCGGTGGTTGAAGATCCCGTTGACGAAGACGTAATCCCATTCCCCTTCGGGGAACCTCTCCGCCACGTCGCCTTCCAGGAACCGGGCGTCCGGAAAACGCCGGCGGGCGCCTTTCACCATGAACCCGAGCAGGTCGAAGCCCGTGTAGTCCCCGTCCCAACCCCGGTCCTTCAGGTAGCCGTAAAAACAGCCGAGCCCACAGCCTGCATCCAGGATCTTTTTTCCACGCAGGTCCCCGATGGAAGCCAGCATCTCGAAACGGATCTCCTGGTTCTGGCGGGAACGCCAACCCACCCGGTTCTCGGGCAGGTCGAACTTCCAGGATTTCATCCGGTAGAAGAAGCGGAGATAGAGCCGGTCCAGAAGGCTCAAGGGGCCGGGCAAGGTCAGGCCCACTGGGCCAGCGCGGTCTTGGGACCCGCTCCGGTCACCCGCACCCTGGCCTCCTGGCCCAGGCGTTCCGCCATCCTTGGAAAGACCACCCGCAATCCCTCGTCGGTGAGGCCCGATTGCCGTTGATCGTCGTAGCGCTCCACGATGACACGGAATTCCCGGCCCACGGCCCTTTCGGCCGCTCGCGCCAGGACCTCCCGCTTCAGGGCCCAAAGACGGTCCATTCTTTCCCGGATCACCGCCGGATGGACCTTCGGGACCAAGGCCGCACCCGGTGTATCGGGCCGGTCCGAATAGGGGAAGGGATGGAGGTCCACGAAACCGAACTCGCGGACCTGGGCCTCGGTGTTCCGGAAGGCCTGTTCCGTCTCACCGGGAAAACCGGCGATAAGGTCGGTGGTCAAGCCTACCTGAGGCGCGGCTCGGCGAACCTTCTCCACGACCGCGGCGAACTGCGCCAGGGAATAGGGACGCCGCATGGCCCGGAGGACCCCTTCGTCCCCGCTCTGCAGGGGCAGGTGAAGATGGGCGCAAAGGGCCTGTCCACTCTCCCAAAGCGGCAGGAGGGCCTCTTCGAAATCGGCCACCGCATAGGAGGAAAGCCGCACCCGTTGGATGCCGGGAACGGACAGGAGTTTCTCCAGGACCGGGGCCAGGCGGGGCTCGGATGCCTTGAGGCCCCAGTCCCTTCCATAAGAGGAGAGCTGAATGCCCGCCAGGACCAGCTCCTTGACCCCATGGGACGCCAGGCGCTTCCCTTCCTCCACGATCTCCAGGACCGGGCGGGAGACCATCGTTCCCCTCACCCGGGGGATGAGGCAGAAGGAACAACCGAAATTGCATCCGTCCTGGACCTTGACGGTCGCCCTTTGATGTCCGTCGAAACGGGTAATGCCGTCCAGCCAAGGGGACGGATCAGGTAATGCGGATGGAGTGGAAAGCGGCCTGGAAAAGCGCTCCAGGATCCGGGGGACCAGAAGGGACTTTTCCGCGTTCCCCACCACCAGGTCCACCCCGGCCAGGGCGGCGATCTCCTCGGGGCGGTCCTGGGCGAGGCACCCGGTCACCACCACGAAGGAATCGGGGTTGCGGCCCTTGGCCCGGCGGACCAGTTGCTTCCCTTCCGAATCCGCTGCGGAGGTCACCGTGCAGGTATTGATGACGTAGATGTCGGCCTTCTCATCGAAGGGAACGGCGTCGAAAGAGGCCCGTTCGGCCTGTTCCTTCAGGGCCTGGCCGTCGTATTGGTTGACCCGGCAACCCAGGGTCGTGAAGGCGATCTTCGGTCTGGTCAACGCGTCCATGGCTTCCGCATCCCGCTCCGGCGAGGTTTCAACGGTCTTCCGCGGGGGCGGAGCCGCTTTTCAGGTTCCCCAGGTCGATGTCCAGGGGGGCCCGGACGCTCAGTTTATAGGAATAGGCCGAGGTGTCGTCCATGAAATGGACCCGGAACTCAGCCCGGAAGACCGCGCCCCCGTCCATGGGGAAATCACGGAGGGCGCCCAGTTCGAAATAGGTCCTCTCGCTCTTCACGAAGCCATGGAGTTGGTCCAGGCTGGCACTGTCGGGCGTGGAATAGGAGGCGTAATTGGCGTCCCCTTCCTGCGAATAAAAGTCCCTCCCCACCCAACCGATCCCGAAGAGGTCCAATAGGTCGTCCGGATGGACCTCGGTCTTCAAATATCCCCCCCCGCCCCATTGGGTGGAACCGGTGGCCCCGCCTTCCAGGTGGCCGGCCCCGACGCCGAAGGCCGAGAAGCGGGTCATGCCCAGCAACCCGGGGACCTTCCAACGGAACCCCAGTGCCGGGACCCAATTGTTGAAGACGATGGTGTAGGAAAGTTGCCCCCCCATATGGAAGCCGTGGAACTGCCCTTCCAACTCCAGATCGTCGTCCAAGGGCTTGCGAAGGACCCCTCCGTAGTCGAACTCCTCGGGCTGGAGGCCGACGTTCAATTGGTGCCAATCCAGGAAAAGGTCGCATTGGAAGCCGGGATCGTTCTCGATCCACTGGAAGCCGTATTCCACGGGCCGTGTGATCTCAAGGGTCGTGACCTCCAGGGGCTCCAGGAAGCCATGCCGGTCGTCGGCGACCAGGGTACCCATAACGAACCGCGATCCCCCTTCCCGGTATTGGAAGGACAGGAGCGGCTTCACGTCCACCGCCGGGTCCTGGGTGCTGGTGCTTCGGAAATCGCCGAAGACGCCGAACTGCAGGAAGGTCCGGGGGCCCAGTGCGGCCTCGAAATAACTGTTCCCCTGCTGGCCCAGGAGGGTCTCGCCGGTCCGATAGGGCTCGAAGAATTCGGAATTATCCCCGTAGAAAAAGAAACGGTTATCCCAGGAAAGGTCCAGGGCCAGGACCCGGGCCGTGATGAAAAGCGCCGAAAGGCAAAGGAAGGTCTTCCGCAAGGTTCCCCCAAAAAGAAAACGGGCCCCTTAGGGGCCCGTTCGTTCAAAAACTGGACCGGCGCTTGATCAGAAGGAGAAGGACAGGTCCAAACCGGCCTCCAAGCCGCTGAAATCGAGCTGGAGCGGGGTTGTGCTGGTCGGGGAAACGTTGTTCGTCCCGGCCAGACCCACGGAACCCTTGGACGTATCCACCACCAGGGAATTGCCGCTCCGCTGGAAGTTATTCGCGCTCAGGTAGCGGTAACCGATGTAAGGCCCGAGGGACAGGCCCTTGTCCAGGATGAAGTCGATCCCCAGGACCATCTGCCCATTGAAGGCCACGGTGCTGTAGTCCCCGCTGGCGGCGGTGTCCGTGGATTGGACCGTCGTGGCGGTACTGTCATATTGGACCTTGGTGAAGGAAACGCTGACGGGGGAAATGCCGGCCCCCAAGCCCAGGTAACCCTTCACATCCTGGTCCCCGAAGAGGAGTTTGATGCCCAGGTCGGTGGTGATGATGGTCGTGTTGAAGGTGTATTTCCAGACGTCCGGGGTCCCCGTCGGACCGGAAGTGGCGTAGTCATAGGTGGTATAGGAGAGGTTCCCCACCGGGAAATAACCGATGGCCAAGTTGATCTCGAAACTGTCACCCAACTGGACGAAAGGAACGAACTCGGGGAGGGCCACCATATTGGGGGTCACCCCGTTCAGGGAGACGCTTCCGGCCGCGGTCACATATTGCTTGATCTGGCTGGGATCGGCGAAGACATATTCCATGCCGCCCAAGAGGTGGAAGCCGAAGCTGATCTTGGCGGGCTTGGATGGGCTTCCCCCCCCGGCATAGGCGGCACCGCCCGTGTAACGGGAGAGCTGGTTATCCACCCATTGCTGGTCATCCGGGGAAAGACCGGCCTTCACCCGGTCCCCATAGGCCTTGATGGAGGCGTTGGGCTGTTTGGCGTTGGCGATGGCGAAATAGAGGGCCGCACTCTTGGCGTTGCCCATCATGTAATAGGAATATCCGGCGTAATAGTAGCCCCGGTAATCGGAGGGGTTCTGTTGGATGGCCGCGTTGAAGTACTGGATGGCCTGGGCATATTGTTTTCGCTGGAAAAGGGTCATCCCGCCGTTCAGGTAGCTCGACCCGCCGGCCACGGACGCGCCGGGGGCGACGGCCCCGCCGCCGGTCTGGGCCCGCAGGCTCTGGATGGCTTGGGCCAACTGAGCGTTGTTGGGGTTCAACTGGTAGGCCTTCTGCAGGTAGGCCAGGGCATATTGCTTGTTGCCCATGGCGTAGTAGCAATAGCCGATCCCCTGATAGGCCGCCGGATCGTTGGGGTTCAACTTCATGGCGGCGTTGTAATACTGGAGGGCTTGGTTGTAGTTGCGGGCCTGGTACATCTTGGTCCCCGCTGCGATGTATTGGGCCTCCGAGGCGCCTTGGGAGAAACCTGGTCCGGGGAAGACCGCCATCACCAGGATGGCGAACGCCAGACAGGATCCTAAGGTCTTAAAACCTCTCATGAAGGCCTCCAAAAAAGCGGGTGATGGGACAGGACGGGAACGGAAAAAAGCCGAAAAGCAATGGTCATTATAAAGTTTATAGAAAACCCGTCTAGGAAAATGATTTTCGGTCCTCGCCAGGTTTAACGGTTTTTTCCAAGCCCCCAGGAAAAACACGGTTTTTTTCTCAGCCCATCGTGGAGGTGGAAACCGGGGATTCGACCTCCCGGGCCCCCTCCTGCGGCTCGTTGAGGAAGACCTGGGGGGAGATGTTGACCTGCTTCTTATAGTCGCCCCGGACCCGGTCCATGAAGGACGCCGCTTCCTCCGCCTTGACCAGGCAGACCAGGGCCCCGCCCCACCCGATCCCCATCATCCGGGAACCCAGGCAGCCGGGTTGGGCCCGGACCACTTGGGTCAGGATGTCCACCTCCTGGCAGGTCACCTTCAGCTTGTCGGCCAGGGAGTCGTGGGATTCGCTCAGGAGCCTCCCGAAGCCCGGGTAGTCCCCTTGGGCCAGTATCTCCTTGGCCTTCTTGACCCTTTCGTTCTCATAGACCACATGGTCCAGGCGTTTGCGCAGGATGATGTCCAGGTTCTTGCGGGCCGTGTCGTAGGCCTCCCCGCCCACATCCCGGAGCGAGATCACCTTGGGCACGAACTTGCGGATCTCGGTCAGCAATTGGCCGAAGAGGGCGATGCGTTTCTTGAACTCCTCTTCCCGTTCCTTCTTGCGGACGCCGCTGTCCACCACCACCAGCTTGTAGTTCTTGGAATCGAAGGGCATGTAGTCGGGCTTGAAGGTCCGCGCGTCGAAGGCCACCAGTTGGTCCTTTTTGGCGAACTTCACCGCGTAGGGGGAGAAATAATCCCCCTTCAATGCCATGAACTGGGTCTCCACCCTTTGGCAGAGCTTGGCCAAAGTGGCGTCATCCACGGGGTTCGTGCCCAGGATATTGCAGGCCACCGCCGTGGCCACCGTGATGGCCGCCGAAGCGCCCAGCCCCACGCCCTCGGGCATGTCCCCCGCCACCACCATCTGGATCCCCTCCATCTTGCGGCCCGTGCGCTCGTAGAAATAAAGGACGCCCTTGGGATAGTTGGCCCATCCGTCCGCGCGGTCGAACTTGAGGGTGGCCAGGGAGACCTTGATCTTCTCGTCGTATTGGAGCGAATGGATGAAGGCCATCTTGTCGCCCCGGCGCTGGGCGGCCACCACCACCGTGTGGTTCCCCGCGGCCAGGAGCGAATGGCCGTCCACCGCCTCCGTGTATTCCCCGCCCAGGAGCACCAGCCGGCTGGGGGCGGCCACCAAGGTGACCTTCTTTCCCGAATCGCCGTATTGGTGCAGGAAAGTGGAATGGGCTTTCTTGATCAGGTCTGCCAAGGCCATAGGTCCTCCAAAAGGGGTCGAACCTTCTTGGGCAAGGGACCGGGAATGCCCGGGCTCAGTGCTTGAAAAGGCTCAGGTAATAGAACAACAAGGGGGCGTTGAAGAGCAGGCTATCGATACGGTCGAACAGGCCGCCATGGCCGGGGAAGAAGGACCCCGAATCCTTGGCGTTGAGGCTGCGCTTGATGGCCGATTCCACCAGGTCGCCCAACTGGCCGAAGACGGAAAGGAGGACCGCCAGGACCGCCATGTCCGCCAGTGTGAAGAAGCCGTGGAAGAAGGGGACCCAGGCCCAAAGGCCCGCCAGGGCGAGGAACGCCAGGGCCACCCCGCCGGCGCAGCCTTCCCAGGATTTCTTCGGCGAGGCCTGGGGCGCCAGTTTGTGCCTTCCCCAGCGGCCACCCACGAAGAATCCACCCGTGTCATAGGCCCAGGTCGCCGCGAAGACCAGGAGCAGGTGCCAGGAGCCGTTCGGCAGTTCGCGGAGCCTGAAAAAATAGACCCCCAGGAGCCCGAAGTAGGCGACGCCGAAGAAGGTGGCGGCCACCGAAGGGATCATATCCTTCACGCCCCGGTCGGACCAAAGGAAGGAAAGGGTCAGGATCCAAAGCCCCGCCAGGAGCGTCCCCCAGCCTTCCCAATCGACCATCGGCTTCAAGACCCAGGGCAGGAGGATAAGAAGGAGCGCGATCATCCCTTCCACCCTCAGGACCTTCCCCTTCTGCCGGGCTTGGACGAGGGTCAGGTATTCCAAAAGGGCCAACCCCAGGCCCACCACCGCCAGGAGCTTGAAGAGCGATGTGTGTTCCCAGAAGGTGGCGAAAATCAAAAGGGCGATGGCCGGCACCGCCACCACGATCCGCTTGGTCAACGCGCCCATGAGGTCACGCTCCCGGTGATGTTCTCGACCCCGCCGAAGCGGCGTTGCCGCCCCTGGAAATCCCGCAGGGCCTCCATGAGATGGGGGGTGCGGAAGTCGGGCCAGAGGGTCTTGGTGATGTGGAATTCCGAATAGGCCAGTTCCCAGAGCAGGAAGTTGGAGACCCGCATCTCGCCCGAGGTGCGGACCAGCAGGTCCACTTCCGGCAGGTCCCGGGTGGACAAGGCGCCCGACAGGGCTTTTTCGTTGATGGCCTGGGGCCGGAGCTTCTTCTTGAGGACCTGTTCGGCCAGGGACCTGGCCGCCCGGGCCAGGTCCGCCCGGCCGCTATAGGACAGGGCCAGGACCAGCTTCAACCCGGTGCAATGGGAGGTCCTTTGGATGGAGTTCTTGAGCTCCCGCTGGATCTCCCGGGGCAGGTCGCCTGAATTGCCGATGGTGCGCAGTTGGACGTTGTTGCGGATCAGCTCCGGCACCTCGCTCTTGAGATATTGGCGCAAAAGGGCCATGAGGAGCCGCACTTCGGTGGCCGGGCGCTTCCAGTTCTCCGTGGAGAAGGCATAGAGGGTCAGGGCTTCCAGTCCCAATTCGCCCGAGGTGCGCACGATCTCGCGGATGGAGTGGGCCCCGGCCCGGTGCCCGGCGATGCGGGGCAGGTGCCGCTTTTGGGCCCATCGGCCGTTGCCGTCCATGATGATGGCCACGTGCCGGGGAAGGTTGTCCTGGAGGCGGTAGCGTTTGAGAAGGGCGTCTTTGGGGGCGGTTGGCAAGGGAGGCCTTTAGAACTCCAGGATCTCTTTTTCTTTATGCTCGGCGAGCTTCCCGATCTCCTGGGTGTGGGAATCGGTCATTTTCTGCACCCGTTCGTGGAGCTTCTTGAACTCGTCCTCCGGGACCTCTTTCTTGATCTGGTCCAGGGACTTGTTGGCTTCCTGGCGGATGCCCCGCAAGGCCACCCGTCCCGTCTCGGCATGCTTGTGGACCAGCTTGACGAAGTCCTTGCGGCGTTCCTCGGTCAGGGGCGGCATGGAAAGCCGGATGACCTTGCCGTCGTTGTTGGGGGAAATGCCGATGTCGCTCTTCTGGAGGGCCTTCTCGATCTCGACCAGGGCCTGGGGGTCCCAGGGCTTCATCTCGAGGGTCCGGGCGTCGGGCACGGAAACACTGGCGACCTGGTTCAAGGGGACCAGGGAGCCGTAATACTCCACCTTGACGTGCTCCACCAGGGCGGCGGAGGCGCGGCCCGTTCGCACGGTGGCGAAATCCCGCTTGGTGGCCTCGATGGCCTTCTTCATCTTCGCTTCGGTCTCGTTGAGGATCTGGTTCGCGTCGGCCACGGTCAACCTCGATGGACTGGATTAGCTCTTGACGACGGTCCCGATCGGCTCGCCCAAAACAGCGCGGTGGATGTTCCCCGGTTTGCGCAGGTCGAAGACCACGATGGGGAGCTTGTTCTCCATGCAAAGCGTAAGGGCGGTGGTATCCATCACCTTCAGGCGCTTGTTGATGGCGTCGATGTAGGTGATGTTGGTGAACTTCTTGGCCTTGGGGTCCTTCTTCGGGTCGGCGCTGTAGATGCCGTCCACGTTGGTGGCCTTCAGGATGGCGTCGGCCCCGATCTCGATGGCCCGAAGGGCCGCCGCCGTATCGGTGGTGAAATAGGGGTTGCCCGTTCCTCCGGCGAAAATGACGATGCGGCCCTTTTCCATGTGGCGCAGGGCCCGGCGGCGGATGAAGGGCTCGGCCACCTTGGACATCTCGATGGCGCTCTGGACCCGAGTATGGGCCCCCTGCTGCTCCAAGGCGTTCTGGAGGGCCAGGGCATTGATGAGGGTAGCCAACATGCCCATGTAGTCGGAGGAGACCCGGTCCATCCCCATGCGCTCGCCGTCGGCGCCGCGATAGATGTTACCGCCGCCGATGACCAGGGCGATCTCCACGCCCGACCGCTGGACCTCAAAGACGGCCTTGGCGATGGAACGCACGACCTTCTCGTCGATGCGGTGTTGGCCGTCCCCGCCCAGGGCCTCGCCGGATATCTTCAACAACACCCGCCGGTAGCGGGGCTTGGTTTTGGGACGGGCAGGGGTCCGGGCCATGGCTTTCCTATTCCAGGTCTTCATTGAACGGCCAAACAGAGCAACCGGGGACTATTCCCCCAGCTGCATGCGGCTGAAGCGGCGGATCACCACGTTCTCACCCAGCTTGGCGGCCACTTCGGTGACGTAATCCTTCACGCTCTTCTTGGGCTCACGGATGTAGGGCTGGTCCATCAGGCAGACCTGCTTGTAGTAGCTCTCGATCTTCCCTTCGGCGATCTTGGCCTGCACCGCTTCGGGCTTCCCCGACTGCTTGGCCTCGTTCATATAGATGGCCTTTTCCTTCTCCACCTCGTCGGCCGGGACCTCGTCACGGCTCACGTACTTGGGCACGGAAGCGGCGACCTGCATGGCCAGTTCCTTGGCCAGGGACTGGAAATCGTCGGTGGCGGACACGAAATCGGTCTCGCAGTTCACCTCCACCAGCACACCCACCTTGCCGCTATGGATGTAGCTGCCGATGACGCCCTGATTGGCGCTGCGGCCCGAGCGCTTGGCCACTTGGGCCATGCCCTTCTCCCGCAGCCACACCACAGCCTTCTCGAAATCGCCCTTGGTCTCCGCCAGGGCCTTCTTGCAGTCCATCATGCCCGCGCCGGTCTTCTCGCGCAGGTCCTTCACGGCAGAAGCGGTGATCTCCATGTCATGGTTCCTTTGATCGGGGTTGGGCCCTGGGGGTCTTAATGGGCCGGTTTATCGTCGCGGACCCGCTTGGTGCGGATGCGCTCCACCTTCTCGTTGGCCAGTTCGTCGGCCAGGACCGAGACCGTCTCGGCGTCGCCGGCCAGGGTTTCGACGTTCGCCACCAGGAGCTCGGACTCTTCCTTTTGTTCCTCGGGAGTGGCGCCTTCTTCCGTCGCCGGGGCTTGTTCGGCCGCCGCCAGCATCTCCTCGCCCACTTCGGAGGGGCCCACGCCGCCTTCGGCGGAGACCTCACGGCCTTCCAGTTCCTTGGAACGGCCCTCGAGCACGGCCGAGGCCATGACCGAGGTCATGAGCTTGACGGCGCGGATGGCGTCGTCGTTGCCCGGGATGACCACGTCGATCTCGCCCGGGTCGCAGTTGGTGTCCACCACCGCCACGACGGGAATGCCCAGTTTGCGGGCTTCCTGCACGGCGATGTGTTCCTTCTTGGTGTCGATGACGAAGATGGCGCCCGGCAGCTTGTTGACGTTCTTGATGCCGCCCAGGGACCGGCTCAGTTTCTGCTTGTCCTTGTTCAGGCCGGCCTGTTCCTTCTTGGTGCGCTCGTTCATCTCCTGCTCGGAGATGCTCTCCAGCTCCTTCAGGTAGCCGATGGACTTCTTGATGGTGGTGAAATTGGTCAACATGCCGCCCAGCCAGCGGTAGTTGACGTAGGGCATGCCGCAGCGCTCCGCCTCTTCCTTGATGGCGTCCTGGGCCTGTTTCTTGGTGCCGACGAAGACGATGGTCTCACCGGAAGCGGCCAGGTCCTTTACGAACTGGTAAGCTTCCTTGAGTTTCTTGACGGTCTTTTGGAGGTCGATGATATGGATCCCATTGCGCTCCCCGAAGATATAGAGGGCCATTTTGGGATTCCAACGGCGGGTCTGGTGGCCGAAATGCACCCCAGCTTCCAACAACTGCTTCATCGAAACGGACATCATGATGCGGCTCCTTTAAGTTATTCCACCGCTTCCACCGACCGCGCGTTCCGCGGGCCCTTTCCCAACCCCTCGACCGCAAAGAACGCGCTCGGGGCCACTGAAAAGGACTTGGGTGAAGCGTGAGAGATGGGAGGCCCGAAGGCCATCCCGCTTCGGGGAAACAAGGTCCGAAAGCCGTGTAGTTATAGCATGGGGTTTATGGGGTCACAAGGGCCCGGGACCTTAAAAACAAGGCTCATTTAAGGGGTTGGGCCAGGCGTGGGGGGCGCCAACAACCCATGGGGTGGTTCCCCCGTCATCTGGAAGACCAGGGTCCTTCCATAGACCAGGTCCTCATGGCCGATCCAGGATTTTTTGTATTCCATCCCGTCCTTCCGCACCGAGTGCACATAGACGTTCCGGGGTGACCCGTTGATGGTCTTGAGGACCAGCCGCGCGCCCGGATAGACGCGGTTGTTCAAATGGATGTCCACCTGTTGGAAGAGGGGGCTTCCCAGGAAATACCGATCGCTGCCCGGACAGACCGGATAGAACCCGAGCGCGGAAAAGAGGTACCAAGCCGACATGGTCCCGCAATCGTCGTTGCCCGGGATGCCGTCGGGCGTGTCCTTATAGGAACTTTCCATCAGGGCCCGGACCTGTTGCTGGGTCCGCCAGGCTTCGCCCGGGACGGAATCGAAAAGATAGGGCCAGGAAAGGTCGGGCTCGTTGGCGGCATCGTAATGGCCCTTCTCGAAGCATTCCTGGAGCCTGGCCACGAAGGCCTCGGGCCCGCCCAAGAGCATCTGCAGGCCGTCCAGGTCCTGGGGGGCGTAGAAAAGATATTGCCAGGCCGTCCCCTCCACGTAACCCGGCCCGCCGTTGCCCGGCCAGCTCTGGTCGCAACAGGAGGCCTGGGGATCGAAGGGCGCGATCCAACTCCCGTCCCTTTTGCGTGCCTGCAGGAACCCGGTGGCCGGGTTGTAATAGTTGCGGTAATCGCCCGAAAGGACCATGTAACCCTTCGAGTCCTCGTCATGTCCCAGGTCCTTGGCCATTTGGGCCAGGCACCAATAGGCATAGGAATACTCCAGGCCCGTGGAGACCGAGCCCCAGATCCAGTCCCCCGAATCATCGTCCTTGGGGATATAGCCGAACTTCAAAAGGGACCGAAGCCCCCCATAGGTCTTGTTCCCCTCCGGGTCCAGGCTCTTCGCCATCGCCTGATAGGCCGCGTCCTGGTCGAAACGCTTGAGCCCTTGCCGGAAGGCGTCCAGGATCACCGGTACGGCCGGACACCCCACCATGACGCTGGTCTCGTTGCCCGCCAGTTCCCATTTCGGCAGCCAGCCGCTTTCCTGCTGCATGGCAACGAGGCTTTTGACCATATCCAAGGCCCGCGTGGGATAGAAAAGGCCCAAAAAGGGGTGGAGGTTCCGGTAGGTGTCCCAGAGGGAGAAGATGTGGTAACGATTGTAGCCGTCGGCGACCTTGACCCCCTTGTGGCCCATGGACGGATATTGCCCGTTCACGTCGGAAAAGAGGCTGGGGTGGATCAGGGAGTGGTAAAGGGCCGTGTAGAAGATGCGCAGCTGCCGGGGGGTGCCCCCGGTGATCTGGAATTCGGAGAGTTCCTTCTCCCATTTTTGGCGGGCCTGGGCGCGGACCCCCTCGAAATCCCATCCGGGGCATTCGGTCTGGAGGTTGAGTTCGGCGTTCTCCACGCTCACGAAAGAGATCCCCACCTTGGCCAGGACGGGCTCCTGGGCGGCGGTGGAAAAATGGAAGACGGCGCCCGTTGAAGGCCCGGTCCGTTCCTGATCCCCTCCCATCCGTTCCCCGCTCCAGGTCTCGAAGGACTGGGCCGCCTTGCTGAACTGGACACAAAAATAGATCCGCTGCTTGTTGCCGGAATAAACGCTGCAAAAATCGCCGCTTTCCGAATAACCCTCGACCAGGGTGGGCGAGACCACCTTGACGCTCGACTCGAAGGTCGGGCTTTTCAGGGTGACCGGATCGGTGGTCAAGCGGTGGCCCGCGTCCAAAAGGATGTTGGCGTCGCCCTTGCGGGCCGGGAAACTGAAAAGGAGCAATCCCACCCTTTCGGTGGCCGTCGCCTGGACCTGGATGCCGCTGTCCTTCAACAGGACCGAATAATAACCGGGCGACGCCATTTCCCCGCCATAAGCCGTTCCCCAGTTCGACGCGCCCGGTCGGACCGGACCCACGTTGGCCGTCAAAAGGACGTTCCCCAGGTCGGGACATCCCGTTCCGCTCAAGTGGAGTTGCCCGAACCCATAAAGGAACGGACGGCCCTGAACATAACCCGACGGCGCTTGGGGATCGTTGTGCGGTGAAACGGAGACCATGCCCCAGGGCACCAGGGCGCCGGGAAAAGTGTTGCCCCCGTTCGCGGTGCCGATGAAGGGATCCACGCGGTCGCAGACCGGGGCCGGGGCCGCGAGAAGACAAGCCGGAACGATCACCAGAACGTTCAACAAAAGGGCGAGGGACCTGCTGGCCAGGTTTTTCTTTCCCAATCGCCGGGAGGGGGGCTTAAAATGAATCGGCGTTTCAGGTCGGTCAGAGGTCCGGAACTTCCCGCCGGGGGCGTCGCCCCTTTGGAAAGCGCCCGGACGGCGGGTGCCTAAGATCATTATTCGTCCCTAGTTCGAGCCGGAATTCCTTCGGGGAGAGCCCTCTTGCACTTGCGGCCCCAATTATCCTCCATCCGCGCCCGCTTCGGATACCCCTATCACCAATGGATGACCCAGGAATTCGACCGTGCCGGTTGGAACCTGGTCCAAAAGAGCCTCTCCCAAAAACGCACCCACGATGTGACCCTCCTCATCGAGGGTCCCGACGGCCGCTTCGCCCTCATGAGCAAGCACAGCTATCCCCCCGGCATCTTCCGCTCCCCCTCGGGCGGTGTGCACCCGGGCGAGGATTTCGTCCAAGGCGCCCTTCGGGAAGCCATGGAGGAGACCGGACTTCGATGCGAACTCAAGCGGTTCCTGCTCCACGTGACGCTGGACATCAGCTTCGAGAAGGAAGTGGCCACCTGGGACACCTACGTCTTCCACGCCACCACGAAGGACACCCAGCTCAAACCCACGGACCTCAAGGAGGTCCGGGACACCAAATGGGTGGGACGGGAACACCTGCAATCCATGGTGACCATGCTCAAGGAGACCGGGAACGGGGGGCTCATCTACCGGGGCGATCTGACGGCCGCCACCTTATGGGCCCTGGACAATCCCTTGAGCCTGCGGGAGGGCGGCCCCAAGGACATGCCCGGCATCGCCCATTCGCTGCTGGCCAACAAGATCGCGGTAGCGGACCCCAGCCGGACCTTCTGGTGGATCGCCGAGGTCCAGGGGTTGTCCTCCGGGACGGTGGGCATCACCAGCCACGATGACTGCGCCGAATTGACCGGATTGACCGTGGATCCCCTTTTCCGGGGAAAGGGACTGGGGCATGCCATGGTGGAATACGCCTGCGACCAATGGACCAGCCCCTTGAAACGCAAGAAATTGACCGAGGGGAAGGTCATCCTCAATGACAAGCTCTGGTTATTGACCCCGACCCCCGCCTACTTCCTGCCGGTCAATTTCGTGCTGACCGATCCGCCCATGGTCCCCAAGAGCCTTAAGGAGCAGCAGACCGGCTTCCGGGCCAAGTGGGTGGGCATGCGGTATCAGCTTTACCGGATCTGACCTTCTCCTTTCAATTCGAGAGGGGTTTCTTCCGCCATTTGGAAAGCCACCCCGCCGTGAGCAAGGCCACCAAGAAGGCATAGACCAGGACCGGCAGGAAATGTTCCATCAGGATATGGAACAGGTTCCCGCTCGGGCAATGCAGGCTGACCGCGGCAAGCCCCATCAGGAAGGCCGAAGCCCCCGCCCAAAGTCCCGCCCGGAAAGGCCGCAAAGGCGCGGTCTTCTTGAGGAAGAAGAAAAGGATGGCCCCGAAAAGAACTCCCATCTCCAGGACCACCGCGAAGCAGGAATCGGGGGAAAGAACGGGGGTATAGACCTTCCATTCGCCCGGCAAGGCTAGGAAGGTCCAGGCCAGGGCGCATCCCCAGGCGAAAACTGCCGCCCAGAATTTCCACCGGCCCCGTCCCTCCTCGCCCGGAACCCCGGCCTCCAGGGCCCCATAGGCCGCCAAACCCGCCCCGACGAGCATGAGCAGGATGGCCCCCCAAAAGGAAAGGGCCCCCAGGTCGCTTCGAAGATGGAACTGGGCCAGGAAAAGCCCGAGCAGGGCGATGTTGAGGATGGCCCAGACCATCCATTGGAAGGTCAGGGAAACCGGCGGGGGGACGGGCTTCAGGTCGCGGGACAGGCGGTCCACCAGTTTCCGGTGGGCGGCGGGCATGGGGAACGAGGGTTTCTTTTTCTTCTTCATCGGTCCAACCGTTCCTTCAAAAGGATCTGTTTCAATCGGGCGTAACCCCGGTGGGCCCTCACCTTGAAGGCGCTCAGGGAGATCCCCAAGGACTTCGCCCCTTCCTCGGCGGTGCGTCCCTCCAGCTTCAGCATCACCACCGGGACCCGCAGGGTCTCGGGCAATTGGGCCAGGGCTCCCTGGAGCTCGTCCCCCAGTTCCCCGTCCTCTTTTTCCCGGGCCGGCGCCTCGGGAAGGGATTCCACCTGCAGTTCCCGTTCGGCGAATTTCCGGTCGCGGCCAATGGCGTCCAAAAAGGCGTGGTGGGCCAGGGTGAAGAGCCAGGGGGCGAAGGGCCGGTCCGTCATGTAGCTGTGGCGGGCCCGGTGGAAGGTGAAGAGCACTTCCTGGTAGACGTCGTCCACCAGGGACTTCCGGAACACCCGGCGCCGCACATAGCCGTAAAGCAGGGGGCCGATCTCATCGAGAAGGGTCCGGTAGGCTTCCTCGTCGCCCGCCTGGACCCTTTTCATCATCTCGGCCCAGGACCGCCATTGGGAAGGACTGGCTTTCAAATGGGCTCCTTGGCGTTACGGCCCGGGGGGTGGGAAGGTTACCTCAACCCAACAGGTCGAGGGCTTCCTTCAGTTCCATGAGCCGGCAGGTGTAGATGGGGGTATCCCGGACGGTGTATTTGGACCCCTCGGTCTCCCGCAGGGCCATGACCAGGTCCAGGAAATCCCCGGGCAGGTCGGTCTCGAAGGCGACCACGAAATCCTGGTCGTCCAGGCCGAAAGAATAAGTGGTGTTCAACTTCACTGAAGGGTACATGTTCCCCACCCGGATATGTTCGTCCATGACCCTTTGGCGGGCTTCCTTGGAGAGCAGGTACCATTCCCGGGTCTTCACGAAGGGATAGATGAAGATGTACTTGAACCGGCCGGGGTAGATATTGGTGCGCGATTCCTCGCTCCCGCCCACATGCTGGTGCTTGTCGATGTAGGTGCTTCGTTTGGTCATGGAAAGATAGGAGGCCGGGGTCTTGAGATAGGGTCCCAGGGCGCTCTTGGCCAGCGCGGAACTTTGGGCCTGGATGACGTCCAGGTCATAGCTGATGCGCCAGAGCATCAGGTCCACGTCGGCGCGGAAGCCCAAGGTCGAATAGGAGAGCAGGATCCCGTCCTTCTTGAAGCTTTCGGCCGCCTCCAGGAACGACTTTTTGGCTTTCTCCTTCTCGGCGGCGGGGAGCTTTTGGAAATCCTCGCTTAGTTTGTAGAAGGCGAAGGAAACGAATTGGCGCTTCATGGGTTCGGCCATGGGAAACCTCGGGATTTTTTTTGGAGGCCGTATTGTAGGGCAGGCGACCGGGAATTCAAAACCCTAATGGCCGGAGCGGCTCAGTCGTTGGGCTCGATGGTCAGGACCGAGGCGGGGACAAAACGCGGATCGGCAATGGGATAGCGCGTCCTCGTGGCCGGCCAAAGGGCGTCTTTCCAGGCGCGGGAGTTGTCCATGGAGAATTGGACCACCGCGCCCCCCTCCCCCCGGCCCATGAACTTGTCCAGGTCCTGGGCGGCGGTCCGTTCATAGAATTCCTTGTCGAAGGCCTCCTGGCCCTGTTCCTTGGGCGGAAGGACCCTTTGAAGGCCGATGGAAAAGGCGTAATCGCCCGGCGGGAAATCCGAGGGAATGAACAGGACGCGTTTTTCTTCCCGCAAGGTGCCGGGGCGGATCGCGGCAAAGCCCTCACCCGCCGGCTCATGCAGGTCGTGGAACCAGAAATTGCCGTTCTTCATCCAATAGCTCCCATGCCGGTCGATGAAGAGCCCGACGACCAGGTCCGTGCGGTCCTGGGGGGAAGGCCGGCGCCTCACCCATTGGTAATGGATCTCCACGATCCCCCCGGCCTTGACCCTTTGGGGCACGATCCCGACGCCCACCAGGTCCAATCCGCCCCAGGAAGCCAAAGGCACGGTCTTGGGCGCGGGAAGCACCGGGGCGCGCATGCCTGCCGGAACGACCTTCAAGAGCGGACCCCAAGGCTGATAACCCCATGGGGGCGGCAAGGCCCAGGTCCGTGTGACGTAAAGGGGCCTTCCCTCGCGGAGCGCTTCCTCGATCCTGGGCCTGACCCGGTCGGGAGCGGTTCCCGGCTCCAACACTTCCACATCTCCCCGGAAACCGAAGGATTGCTGGTAGCCCACCACCGGGAAATATTCGTTCTCCTCCGTGGGCACGTAGAGGGCCTTGGGCTCCAGGATGGTCAGGAGGTCCTGGGCGTAATCCTGCGCGCCCCTTTCTTTCTTTTTCTCCCAAAGCGCCGGTGCGTTGGTCAATTGGGCCAGGAGGAAGGCGGGGAGAAGGAGCTTGGCCGCGAAGGAACCCCAGGACCCCTTCGACCCCAGCCCTTCCAACCATCCCAGGCCCAGGCAGGCCAACCAGCCGGCGAAGACCCATCCCAAAAGGGTCTGGTGGGACTCGAAGGTGGGATAAGGGATCGTGAAGACGAAGAGCCCTTCAAGTCCTCCCCATCCCAGGGCCACCCAGAGGAATCCCGGCACCCTATCCCGGCGGGAGAAGAGGAGAAAGAGACCGGCGAGCAGCAAGAGGACCCCAAAAAGCGTCAGGTCGTTCCAGGCGTGCAACGCCATCTGCTTGAGGGTGGAGGCGATGGAATCCAGGGTCACCGTCCCCACGAATTTGGAGAACTTCAGGGCGAATACATGGCGGAACCATTCCAGGGGGGTCGCCACGGGCCCGAAAGCGATCGGTGGATGCAGGGCCGAGCGCAAAGGCAGATAAAGGGCGGTGCTTCGGCCCAAGGCGAAGAAGGGGGCCAGCCGGAGGAACTGCGCGAAGGAACGGTCCTTCCTCCCCCACCATTCCCACAGGAAAAGCAGTCCCACGAAGGGCAGGGCGAAGAATTGGGTCGGGCGGAAGACCGTGGCCGTCCCCATCACTAGGGCGGCCAAGTACCACTTTCCCGGCCTTGGGAGCCCCAATACCCAGACCAGCAACGTGCCCAAGAGGATATGGAGGGCATAGACCAGGGGCGTCAAGGAATAGCGCCACCAGGGCAGGCTCAGGCTCCAGCAAAGGGTCAATAAAAGGAGATGGGAACGCGTCCATCCGCTCAAAGGTCCCCGGGAAAGGGCCATCAGCCGCGACCCCACCAGGAAGAAAAGACAGGAAGCCAGGGACGAGAGCACCGCGGAAAGGAAGGCCAGCTTCCAGGCCGGTGTTCCCCAAGGGAGAAGAAGAAAGACCTTGCCCAGGAGGTGGAAAAGGACCTGGCCCGAAGGGTGGGAGATGCCGAGGCAGACCGTGGTCCCCACCATCTCACCCGTGTCATACCAGCCGATGAAGGGGGAAACGAGGAAGGAATTCAGCAGGACGAGCCCCGTGAAAAGCGGGAGGACCCAGGGCCAAGCCCTGGGGGAGTTCGCGGCTTTCGACCTCAAGGGTGGCCCTGCAACCGGTCGATGTTCGGTTGGACCTGGCCCGAGGGGTCCTCTTGATCGATGTTCTTGAGCATTTGCCGGGCATCCTCATAGGTGTGCAGGGCCTCGGTCCGGCGGCCCAAAGCTTCCAAGGCCTGGGCCTTGGCGAAATAGGCCGGGAGGAAATAGGGGAATTGGTCGATGGCCTGTTGGGCGGGCCCCACCGCTTCCTTGGCCCGACCCAGGCGGGTGAGGATCCGGGCCAGTTCGGTGAAATGGGTGGGCACCCGCGGGCCTTCCGCGACCAATTTTTTCTGAAGTTCCAGGGCCTGGGACCAACGCCCCCGCTGGAGCAGGCTTTGGATGCGGTTGGTCTTGGGCTCCTCGGTATAGGGCGAGTAATGGAGGGCCGTCTGGAAATCCTCGTCGGCTTCGTTGAAGAATTTTTCCCTTTCGTCATGGTCCTTGGCCGAGAGGCCCCGATAGACTTCCACCGCTCCCAGGGAATTCCAGGGATCGTCGTTGTTCGGCCGGAAGGCCAGGCTCCGCCGGGCGAAGTCTTCGGCCCCCGCCCAATCCCCCCGGTTCTGGGCGAGGACGCTCCTGAGGTCGTAAAGGCGCGAGAGGCCGTCCCGCACCGTGCCCACCCCCAGGGCCCAGGACACGAAAAGGAAAGCGGCCGTGGTCATTCCCCAGAAGGGCAGGGGAGCGAACTTCAGGTCCGCCGACATGGGTTCGACCGCCCCCTTCTCCCGCAGGGCGAAGGTGACGAAGCCCAGCAGGATCAGCCGGTGGGACCATTCGTGGAAAGTGAAGTCCACGCAATTGTGGAGGGCCTCGAAAACGAGGAGGTAGAAGGTGAACTCGGCCGTCGAGCCCCGGGAGGTCAGGAGCCGGTGGGTGGGGCGGGCCCCCCCGGAGGGCCGGAAGGCCGCCAACAGGACCGCCAAAAGCAACAGCACCAGCAGGAGCGCCGGCAGACCGCATTCGGCGGCCACCTGCAGGAACTCGTTATGGGCGAAGGGGTTGGAGGTGTTCCAAAGGCTGGCCGGACGGAAATAAGGATAGACATCCCCGTAGGTCCCGGGGCCGAAACCGAAGAGGGGCTGGGCCTTGATCATCTTCAGGGTGCTGAGCCAGACATCCAGCCGGAAATAGGCGCGGGGGTCGATGGCATCCCCGTTCAAGAGACGGTTCACCATCAACGACACCGAGGCCCCTAAGAAAAGGACCGCGCCCCCGAAGATGGACCATTGTTTCATTTTCCAGCGGACCAAGTGCTGTTCCACCTCCCGCATGTTCAGGACGAGATAAAGCACCACCGCCAGGGTCATGGCCGCGAAGGCCCCCCGGCTTTCGGTCAAGCCCCAAACGACCAAGAGGAAACCCAGGGTCCACCAAGGCACCCGGCGCCCATGGAGTTTTTGGTAGGCCCCCCAAAGGAGCGCCATGCCGAGATAGCCTGCCGCGATGTTCTGGTTCGGAAAGGTCCCTTGCCGCAGGAGGTTCAAGGCGTCGATGTGGAGCAGATGCAAGTTGGTGCCGACCACGTCCGCCAGGACGAAAAGGGCGGCCACCAGGGCGGTCCCGAAGAAGAGCCACTCGAACCGCTCGAAGATCCAGGGCTTTTCGCTCCACAGGAGCCGCAGGCCGGACCAGAAGAGCAACAGGGCCAGGAAGCCGCGGAAGGAATAAAAAGCCTGGAAGGATGTCGCCGAGGTCAAAGCGGCCAAAAGCACCCAGACGGCGAGGAGAAAAAGGAGGATATCGGCGGAATCCAACTGGACCTGGAAAGGGCTTTTCACGCCCTTCAGGGCGTGGGCCATGACGACGATGAAAAAGAGGGCCGCGGCCCAGCGAAGAAGGAAGTCCTGGGTCAGCCAAAGAGGCATGGGGCCGTAGGGCACCAAGGTGACCAGAGGAAGGAGGAAGAGAAAAAGGCCCCCGATCCCAAGGGTCGGGGCCTTGGGGGCCGTTCGCGATGCGGAGGATGCCATGCCCTTATTCTAAAGGGCTCCCTTGGGACGGGCGAGGGAAGAAATGCTCAAAAGCCGATGCGGCTCCCCAGGTCCACCTGGTGGGAACTCAGGCCCGCGCGGCCGAACTGGCCCTGGTAATCAGCGAAGAACCGCAGGTCCTTGTGGACCGTCAGGTCCGCGCCCGCCGAAGCCAGGAACCCATCCTTGCCGACCACGGGACCGGCGACGGTGAAGACGTCGCCCGTCCCCATCCCCGCCTGGAAGGTGCCACCCTGATAGTCGAACTCGTGCTCGTAGCCGACCTTGATCCCCGGCGTCAGGACAGCGCCTCCCGCCAGTTTGAGATCCCCGCTGGCCTGTAAACCGGCCTGGCCGAGCAACGAATCATTGGATTGGGAGGGATAGGTCAGGGGCGCCTGGGAGCCGGACTCGCTGAAGGCGTTCACCTGTACCAAGGTATATTGCAGGGCGCCATAGGGACCCAAATGGACCTGCTTCATATCGATGGCGTAGCCCAGTTCCAGGGCCCCGTCGAACTGGGTCCCTTGGGGGGTGCCGGTCGCGATCCCGTTGTAGCCGGTCCTCTTGGTGCGGTAGTTGTGGAGCCCACCCTCGGCCAATCCCTCGGCGTAGAACCCCTCCGAATAGACCATGCCATAGACCCCGCCCTGGACCTCGTCATCGGCCAGGGTGCCGCCGGACCCGAAGGTCACATCGCCATGCTGATAGCTCAAAAGGAATCCGGCGGCGGCCTCCCGGGACAGGCGAATATCGAGCCCCGCCGCGGTCAAGCCGAAGGAAGTGGTCTTGTAGCCGGAGGCGTTGGCGTCGGCGTCCACCTGGTAAAGGCCTCCATTGGCGGCGACGAAGCCGCTCCATTCCTCACGGTTCTTGCCGGCCAAGGCCCTTTCCCGGGTGGCCGGCAGGTTGGCGGCGAAAAGGGTTTCCCCATTCCAGGAAAACCCGGGCAGCCAAAGGGTCCCATCCACATCCTGCCGCAATTGCTCCAGACGGTGGCTTACCGCGTCGAAGCGGGCGGCCGCGCCCTGGAACCCGATCGAATAAAGGGAGACAAGATCCTCGGGCGACAATTCGGTCAGGGCGGTGCGAAGGTCCGGGTCCGCCAAGGTCCCCAGGAAAGACATCAGGCCGTTCAACTGGGGCTTGAAGACCACCTGGTCTAGGTCCTCCCCGATGGCCGCCTGATTGGGGGTGAGGGCCGCGGTCCGGAAGGATGGATTGATGGAAAGGAGCTCCACCGCGTTGGAAAGATAGATGGGGAGCAGGCGGATCCCGGCGCTCAGGTTCTCCACCACATCCTGAAACTCGCCCGAGACCGTTCCACCGGAGGCGAGGAGCAGGACCGCGTTCCCAATGGGCGCGGCCGTCAAACCACCATAGGAAAAGAGGGACAAGGTCCCATCCAGGGACATGTCGCCAATGACGGTCATCTTGTCGAAAGAAGAAATGCCGGACCCGCCCAATCCCATGTTCAAGGTCCCCGAAGCCGTCTGGGTATAGTCGGCGCCCAGTTGGACGGTCAGGGGCCCGCCCGTCGTCCGCAATTGAGCTGCGTTGTAGACATTTCCACCTCCCAAGGCGTTCGCGGACCCCAGGCTCAGGGTCCCTCCCAGGATGGAGGTGCCACCGGTGAAGGTGCTGGCGGCGGTGAGGACCAGGTTCCCCGTCCCCACCTTGGCGACCGACCCCAATTGTTGGAAGAGACCCGCAAAAGTGGTGCTTTGTCCATTGGAGCCGATGGCCAGGGTTCCGGTCCCCAAAAGGACATCCCCCGTCCCCGTCAAGGACCCGATGGTCACGGTCCCCGTGGCGCCACCGATGTTCAGGATGCCCTGGGTGCCGCTGGAAAGCAGGTTGAAAGCGGCCGTCCCGCCGGAAGCGCTTCCCGTGAAAAGGACCGTGGCCCCGGCGGCGTCCACCACCTGGGCGGACCCCGCCGTCGAAGTCCCCGTGAAGGCCAGGATCGAGTTGTTGGTCACTGAGGCCGTTCCTGCGCTGGAGGAGTTGGCGAAGACCAAGGAAGCCCCCGCGTTGTTCACGATGGTCGTGGCCGAGGCATTGGCCGAATTCAGGTAGGTCAGGAGCGACCCACTCCCCACTTGGACGATCCCCACTCCCAGGGTTCCTCCCGTGTCGACCGCCAGGGTCCCGGCCAAGACCGAGGTCCCCCCGCCATAACTATTGGCGCCGCCCAGCACAAGGGTGGCCCCGGAGGTCTTTTGGAGGTTCTCCGAACCCGTCAGAGTGCCCGTGAAAAGCCCTTGGGATATTTGCAGGACGGCGCTGCCGCCCATGTTCACGCTTCCCGACCCGTCCAAGTTCCCGATGGTGGCGAAAGCCTGGCCGTTCGCCCCCGCGCTCCCGCTGGTGCCGGCCAAACCGCCCGAACCACCGGCGCCGCCGGAAATATTGAGGACGTTGCCCGAAGCCAGCGTGACCGAACCCACCGAAAGGGTAACGTTCCCGCCCGACCCTCCGTCACCGCCCGTTCCGCCGGAGGCCACCGCCCCACCGCCCCCGCCTGTGCCGCCCGTCAGGTTCAGGTTGGAACCCGTTCCCAAGGCCAGGCTTCCCAAGGTCACGGATAGGTCGCCGCCGTTCCCTCCCGCTCCGCCGGTCCCGCCGCTATTGGCCGTTCCCCCGACCCCGCCGAACCCGCTGGATAAGGACAGGATGGTGTTGGTGCCGACGGCCAAGGTCCCGAGATGGAAGGTGGTATCGCCGCCCGCGCCTCCATCGCCTATTCCCGCTCCCGAGGAGCCTGAACCGCCCGCGCCACCCAGGACCTTGAAAGTGGAAGCGGACAGGATCTCGAGATCCGTCAGGGAGACCGAGGCCGAACCACCGTTCCCGCCGTCACCGCCCGGGCCCGAGGCCAAGGGAGCCAAATTCCCCCCATTGCCGCCCAGTACCTGGAAACTCGAACCGGGGCCGTTGATGGTGATGCTCCCGCCGGCCAATGTGGCGTTCCCACCCTGGCCGGCCGAATTGACCGCCCCACCTCCGTTGCCTCCCGCGATCTTGAGGTTGGAACCACCGGTCCCGATGAAAGAACCGATCGAGGCGAAAGCCGAACCACCGTTCCCGGAAAGGCTGGGACCATTCCCGCCCTGGCCGCCCAGGACGTTGAATCCCTGCGTCAACCCCAGGGTCCCGACCAGGGCCGTGGCCGCGCCACCGTTACCCGCGGTCAAGGCGGACCCGCCATCGCCGGCCTGGACATAGAAGTTGCCGAAAGGCCCGCTGTTCACGAAACCATAAGAGACCGAGGCCGACCCCCCGTCCCCTCCCTGATGGCCCGTCCCGCTCCCCAGGTCGGTCACCGACCCACCGTTGCCCCCCAGGACCTGAAAGATGCTCCCTGCCATGACCAAAGAAGTCCCTGTTAGATAAGCGTTCCCTCCGTTGCCGCCCATGTCATTGGAACCACTCGTGTCGGTCACCGCGCCCCCAGCGCCGCCCTTGATGACCCAGCCATTGTTGACCGTGAGAAAACCGATCGTGACCCCGTTATTGCCGCCGTCACCCGCGGTAAAACCCGATCCCCCCGAAAGAGTGGTATCGGTCACGCTTCCCGCCCAGAGGTTCGTGAAATAACTGCCGTTCTGGACCCAAGAGCCGGCGGTCACTGACATGTCGAGACCGGATCCCGAGGTTCCCGTATCCTGGAAGAAGAAATGGTCCTGCTGATTGAGGGCCCCCTGGACCAGGAACTGGCTTTGGGCGCTGTTCTGCCCGAAGAGGTTCAGCGGATCGCCTTGGAGGGTGACATTGGAGGAACCCAGGACCGGGAGGGGCTGGGTAAGGGTCACGTTCGCCGAACCGTTATCGATACTGATGGCGCCGTCCCCGGCCGCGTTGAGGGAAGTGACCGCCCATCCGAGCGAATTGGCGCTTTGGTCCCCGGCACTGGTGGTCACGGTGAAGACCGATTGGGCTTGAAGGAACCCGGCGGACAGGGACAAGAGTCCCGCCAGGAGGATGGACCAGGAACGATTCAAGGAAACTGGGTTCAAAGGGGACCTCAAGGGCGGGAATGGGCGGCCCGGATATTTTACCCTCAACAGCCCTGTGGGGCGGAAGGGAAGAGGAAAAAGGCCTGGTTCAGGGCAGGAAAACCCGCCGATAGTTCCCTTCGATTTCCTTGAGCATTTCCCGGATCAAAAATGTGCCTTTTAGGGCCCGCTTCCCGGCTTGGCCCATCTTGCGGGCTTTGGCCGGGTCCTTGAGGAGCAACGATAAACTGACCGCCATGGCCCCCGGCTCACCCGGTGCATGGAGGAAACCTGTGATCCCATGGCGGACCGCCTCGGGCGTGCCCGAGACCGCGGTGGCCACCACGGGCTTCCCCGCCGCCATGGCCTGCAGGACCACCCGGGGCAAGCCTTCATAAAGGGAGGTCAGGAGAAGGACATCGCAAGCCCCCAACAGGGCCCCCACATCCTCCCGCCAACCCAACAAGCGGAAGTTGTCCTCCAACCCTTTGGACCGGATCGAAGCCCGGACCTTTCCCATCATGGGACCATCCCCCGCCCAAAGAAAAAGGGCCTTGGGCACTTCCTTCGCTAATTTTTCGGCGACGGCCACCACTTCGAAAGGAGATTTTTGTTTCTTGAAATTGGAGAGCACCAGGACCGTGGGGCGGCCTTCGGACCTGAACTCACGGCGGGCCAGGGCCGCCTGCGCCCGGCCGGCCTGGTAAAGCTTGGGATCGATGCCGCTGTGGATGACGCGATATTGTTCCGGCCGTCCGATACCGGCTTTCAGTCCCGTTTCCACATTCTCCCGGCTGACCGCGATCAGGACATCGGTGAACCCGGCGGCCCAACGCTCGAGGGCCTGATAGAGCCATTTCACCGGAAGGAATTGGCCCGGGTAAAAACCCCAGCCATGGACCGTATGGAGGATGGCCTTCACCCCCGCCCGCTTGGCGGCCAAGCGGCCCAGGATGCCCGCCTTGGAACTGTGGGTGTGGACCAGGTCCACCTTTTCGGCCCGCAGGATGGCTTCGATCCGTTGCAAAGCCTGGTGGTCCCAATAGGGCCGGATGGGGTGCTTCAGTTCCGGAAGGAAGTAGGTCTTACAACCGGGGATCTTCTGGGCCGCCCCGTCCAGGTAGCCGCCCTCCCCGCTGATGAGAAGGACCTCGTACTTTTTACGGTCGTGATGGGCGCAGCAATAGAGGGTGTTCTGCTGGGCTCCGCCCAGTTCCAGGCGGGTGATGATGTGGGCGATCTTCATCTTTTTGGGCAAGTGGACCTCAAGTCCCCTGGGGATCGGGTCCCTCCCCCAACGGCATCTGGTCGCTCTTCCCGGCCTTGGAACCCTTGGACTTGCGCTGGGCCTTCTTATGGGCCTTCTCGTCGGCCTTGGCCTCGGCCAGCACGGACGCATCAACCGCTTCCAGCGGTTTCACCTGGGCCTTGATGGATTGCTCCTCGTCCTCGGCATGGACGAACTTTTCCATCCATTCCCATTGGCGGCGCAAACCGTCCCGCAGGGGGGTCAAGGGCTTGGTCCCGAAGACCTGTTCCAAACGGGTCGTATCGGCCCGGGTCGAGAAGACGTCGCCCTTCTGCCGTTCCAGGAAGGTTTTGGGGCAGGTCTTGCCGCTGATCTCTTCCAGGATCGCCACCGCTTCCAAAAGGGTGCAGGGCGAACCGCCCCCCACGTTGACCACTTGACCCACGGCGGGCTCGTGGGTGACCGAGGCCGCGATGATCTCCACCACGTCGTCCACATAGGTGAAATCACGCACCTGGCGGCCGTCGCCGTAGATGGTCAGGGCCGCGTCATGGAGGATGCTGTGGCAGAAACGGTTGAAGGCCATGTCGGGCCGCTGGCCCGGGCCATAGACCGAGAAGAACCTCAGGGCGACCGTGGGCATCTTGTATTCCTGGTGGTAGATCTGCACCAGGTTCTCGGCGGCCAGCTTGGTGACCCCATAGGGGCTGCGGGGCCGGCAGCGCATTTCCTCGTTCAGGACGGCCACTTCCTCGCCTTCCTTGGGGGGGATATCGCCATAGACCGACGAGGAAGAGGCATAAACGAAACGCTTGAGCTTGTTCCCCTTGGATTCCTCCAGGAGCTTTTGGGTGGTCTGGATGTTGTTGGCGATATAGCGGTTGAAGGAGGAGCCCCAGGAGCCCCGTACGCCGGGCTGGCCGGCCAAGTGCACGATGGCTTCGGTGCCCTTGACCACCTTCACCAGGGCCATCTCGGACAGGTTGTCCTCCACCAGCTTGAAGCGGGGATCGAGGAGCACCGACATGAGGTTCTTCTCTTTTTGGCTGCGGGAATAATAAACGTCGAAATTATCGACCCCGGTCACCTCATGGCCGTCCTTCAAAAGACGTTCCACGACGTGGGAACCGATGAAGCCCGCGGCACCTGTGACGAGAATTTTCATGAGGACCCTATTCTCCTTGAGAGATCATTTTACCCCGGATGGGGATCAGGAAATTTCCTCTAAAACCAGCACCCGCAGATACTCCGTCTCGGGGATGGACAACACGATGGGATGGTCCTGGGGCTGGGTCAGCCGTTCCACCAGCCGGAAGGACCGGCCCGTCTCCTCCACCGCCTCCCGCACGACCCCTTCGAGGACCGTCCAGGAGAAATGGTGGGAGCAACTGGCCGCCACCAGGTAGCCGCCCGGGTTCAGGATATCCAGGGCCTGGGCCGTGAGCCGCTTGAAGGCCGTGCGGCCTTGGGGAAGATCGTGCACGCTTTTGGCGATCGGCGGCGGGTCCAGGATGATGCCGTCGTAGGACGCCCCC
>DASZRK010000039.1 GCA_035549195.1 bacterium | reverse complement strand
GCCCGTGGGTTATATGAAGAATTCCATCGAGACCATCCTGACCAACTCGCTGGGCACCTACCGCCTATTGGAATACTGCAAGAAGACCGGCGCCCATTTCCTCTTCGCCTCCACCTCCGAGGTCTATGGCAATCCCGCCGTCCATCCCCAGGTGGAAAGCTACTGGGGCAACGTGAACTCCTTCGGCCCCCGCTCCTGCTATGACGAATCCAAGCGGCTCGGCGAGGCCCTGGTCTACGAGTATGTCCACAAGCACCGGGTGAACGCCCGCCTCATCCGCATCTTCAACACCTATGGCCCCCGCCTCAACGAGACCGATGGCCGGGTCGTGTCCAACCTCATCACCCAGGCCCTGCACGGCCAGCCGCTCACCATCTACGGCGACGGCAAGCAGACCCGTAGCTTCTGCTACGTGTCCGACCTGGTGCGGGGCATCTGGCTGGCCATGTCCGCCCCCCATACCGAGGGGGACGTGTTCAACCTGGGCAACCCCCAGGAGACCACCATCCTGAAGTTCGCCCAGACCGTGAAAGAGTTGTGCGGTAAACCGGGGGCCAAGATCGTGAAGAAACCCCTGCCCCAGGATGACCCCATCAAGCGCAAGCCCGATATTTCCAAGGCTAAAAGGGTCCTGAAATGGGAGCCGCGCGTCTCATTAAAAGAGGGCTTGGGCCACACCATCACCTATTATCGGGGTAGAATTTAACCCGCTTAAGGTTGCCTTCTCCCATCGCGTTCTATACTTTAAGGACATCTTGCCAACGAGGTTTTCATGAAAGCCGCCATCCTTTATCCCCCCTTCCGTAAGGACGGGGAATTCCCCCTGCTGACCCAGAACCGCCACCTGAAGTTCTCCAAGTCGCTCGAAGTGCGCATCTTCCCCCTGGTCCCGGGGCACCTGGCCACCAACCTGAAGGTGCTGGGCCATGATGTGCTGTGGCTGGACGGGATCAACCGCCGCATGTCGGACGAGGAATTCGACGGCCACCTGGACGCCTTCGGCCCCGAGGTCATCTTCCTGGAGACCAAGGCCCCGGTGGTCAAGCGCCACTGGTCCTACATCGCCGAGCTCAAGAACCGCTACCCCAACTGCAAGATGGTCCTCATGGGCGACCATGTGTCCTACTTCCCCGAGGAGTCCATCGTCAACTCCAAGGTCGACTATGTCATCACCGGCGGCGACTACGACATCGTGGGCCGCAATATCGTCCAATTCCTGGCCGGCAAGGAGCCCCTGGGCCCCGGCGTCTGGTACCGCGACGAGGCCGGAAAGGCCGCCACCACCGGCCCCCACAAGCTCACCGAAGCCCTCGACTCCCTCCCCTTCATCGACCGGGAGCTGACCCGCTTCCTCGACTACGGCGAGGCCTACCTGCTGCGCCCCACCGCCTATATCCTCACCGGCCGCGGCTGCGGCGCCTCCGACGCCTCCCCCAACAGCGTGGGGGTCTGCACCTTCTGCATCTGGCAGCACGCCCTCTGGGGCAAGACCGCCCGCCTGCGCTCCCCCGCCAACGTGGCGGCCGAGATGCAGGAATGCATCGAGAAGCACGGGGTCTGGGAATTCTTCGACGACAACGAATCCGGCCCCATCTACAACATCGAATGGCTCAAGGAGTTCTATAAAGAACTGAAGTCCCGCAATCTGTTGGGACGCTTCCAGTTCTCCTCCAACTGCCGCGCCGACACCCTGAACGAAGAGGTGGTGGACCTGCTGGTGAAGTGCGGCTGGCGCCTGCTGAAGATCGGCCTCGAATCGGGCTCCGACTACTCCATCAAGCACCTGGCCAAGTGCGAGACGGTGGACCTGATCTCCAACGGGGTCAAGATGGCCAAGGACCGGGGGCTGGTGGTGCTCCTCACCACCATGTTCGGCTATCCCTGGGAGACCGAGGAGGACATGACCAAGACCTACAACGTCACCAAGGAACTGCTGAACTATAAGGTGCGCTTCGGCGACTGCATGCAGGCCTCGGTGGTCATCGCCTACCCCGGCTCGCCCCTCTGGCGCGAGGCCGTGAACAAGAACTGGCTTTTGATCGGCAAGGAAGACTACGAGCGTTACGATATGAGCCATCCGATCCTGCGGACCAACGTCAACCCGGCGCCCTGGACCCGCAAGACCTGGAGTTTGATGAAGAACCCGACCTTCATGTTCCGGCAGTTGATCACCATCCGCCACTTCCGGGAGCTGGACCTCCTCTGGCGGGGTTTAAGGTCGCTGTTGGGCCATGTGCAGGACTATCAGGAACCTATCCCCGAGAGCGCGAACAATGCCAACACGCCGCAAACTGCCGTCAGCCGCTAAGTCCCCCGAGAGAACCGATGCCGTGAAGCCCGAAGCCCACTCCCCCAACGCGGGGGACGGGTTGAAGATGAAGATCGTCAGCTTCCTCTTCGTCCTCATCATCCTGGCCGCCCTCTGGAGCGCCGGGGTCTTCAACAGCATTTTTGCCGGCCCCAAGATCCCCCTGCCCCGCCAATCGGGCGACCTGGCCTTGGGCGCGGACATGGACGCGGTCCTGCAAAAGTTCCCCGAGGCCCGCAAGAAACTGCGGCCCTTCAACAATGACGAACAGTTCCGCATCGTGACCCTGACCCAGCCCGCCGGGGACGGCGCTCCCTCGACCCAGGACCTGATCTTCTATCTGCCCAACCACAAGCTCTATTTCATCTCCACCATGTGGGAGGCCGAGAAGGGGCAGAAGGTGCCCATCACCGACTGGGCCCACCAATACCGCCGCTGGAGGAAGGCCAACACGGGATCCGCCGAGAACCTGGGCAACAACGTGACCCTGAAGGAATGGCATTTCGACGACAACACCACCGAGATGGTCCTTCGGATCCTGGATTATTCGGGCAAGGAACAGAAGTGGCAGGACCTGCGGGACGCGTCCAACGACCCGGCCCAGACGGCCTTCGCCAAATACCGGCTGGAAACCGGTTCTTAAGGCTTTTTGCACCACCGAGGGCACCGAGAACACGGAGAAAAGCCACAAGGGCTGTTTTTAACGGCCATTCGGCCTTACCCTCTCTGTGAACTCTGCGCTCTCTGTGGTTAAATTGGGGTGTCATGAAACTAAAAGTCCTGCTGGTCAATCCTCCCAGGGTCAAAAACCTCCCCGTCGTGCGCGAAGAGCGCTACGAACACCGGGATGTGGGTTCCGTCTATCCCCCGCTCTCCATCCTCCAAGGCGCCGCCTCGCTCCGCCAGGCCGGCTACGACGTGAAGGTCATCGACGCCAACGGCTTCGACCTTAAGTTGGAGGATGTGGCCCGGGTGATGAGCTCCTGGGAACCCCATCTGGTCGTGACCCGCATGGCCTTCGACTGCCAGGAAGAGGACCTGAAGGTCCTCCAACTCGCCAAGTCCACCAACCCCGACTGCGTCACCGTCATCCGCAACAAGATGATCTCCGAAGTGCCCTGGTTCCTGGAGACCATCACCCGCCGCCCCGAAGTGGACCTCTACCTCATGGGCGAGCTGGACGCCCTGCTCCCGGCCCTGGCCCGCGAGCTCCAAAGCCAGTTGACGCCGGACGGCAAACTGCCGCCCAAGTCCACCGCCTGGTTCAAGAACGTGCCCGGGCTCTCCTATTTCACCGAGAAGGAAGGCCAGCAAAAGACCGCCCCCTTCTCCCTGATGGATGTCGCCAACGCCCCCTTCCCCGCCTACGACCTGCTCCCTTCCATCGAGCCCTACCACACGGGTGTCTTCCACGACCACTTCGTGATGATCCAGACCTCCCGCGGCTGTCCCTTCGGCTGCACCTTCTGCGCTTATGCCTTGGAGAAATACCGGCCCCGGCCCACCCAGCACGTGGCCGAGGAGCTCAAGTGGCTCCGGGATAACTTCGGCGCCAAGAACGTGCTGTTCTTCGACGACCTGTTGGCCTTGAACTCCAAGCAGACCGCCGAACTGGCGTCCCAGCTCATCAAGGACGAAGTGAACATGGAATGGGTCTGTTGCACGCGCGCCAACCTGACCGACGTCCAATCGCTCAAGCTCATGCACGATTCGGGCTGTAAGGAACTGGCGGTGGGGATCGAGAGCGGCTCGGAAGTCATCCTGGAGAACATCAACAAGGGCGTGACCAAGGACGATATCCGCAAATGTGCCATGGCCTGCAAGGAGGCGGGCATCCTCTTTTATGGAATGACCATCCTGGGCCTGCCCGGGGAGACGCGCGAGACCTGGCGCGAAACCGTTAACTTCATCAAGGACATCGACCCCTTCTATACCCAGATCTGCTTCTCCACGCCCTGGCCGAACACCGAAATGTGGCCCTGGTACGAGGAGAAGGGTTATTTACTGCACAAGGATTGGTCGCGTTATTCCCCGCTAGCCCCCGAGCCGGTGGTGCGCACCGAGGCCCTCACGGGCGAGGACCTGGTCAAAATGCGTCAGGAAGCCTACCGGGAACTCCTGTTCCGCCCCAAGTACTTGCTCTCCAAGATCCGCCTGAACGACCCCCTGTGGAACATCAAGGGCGGTTGGGAACTCGCCAAGCGCGGCGCCGCCGTTCTTACCGGCCGTGACGTTCGGTAACCTAAAGCCTCCTCAACATACAATCGACCGGGATAAAACATGTTCCCTTCTAAAAGAAGGGAAATACGTTCAAGCCCTGGAACTCGCCAAATCAATCACTGAACCTTGGTTTCGGTGTCAGGCCCTCGCTCACGTCGCCAGAAAAACGGATGACCTGCGGAAGAGAACCGAACTCCTAAAAGCCTCTTTTGCCGCCGCCAATGAACAACAAGAACCCAACCGGATCGTAAGCGTCTCCGCCTGGCCCCTCAGTGTCCTCGCCGACTTTGGCCCCACGCAAGAATTGGATGACCAGATCCAACGCCTTTCGACTCTGATGAACTCTGAACCGGATCCGGTTCGCCGAAGCGATGGTTTCCTCTCCCTCGTTTTCGCCTTATCCAATGGCCCCAAGAATTTTATTATTAAGCTCTGTGACGAATTGATGGAATCATCCAGGAATAGCAAATCCTGGAGATGTTCAAGAAATCTGATTGAGGCGGGGCTTTTGGTGAAGAAATACGACAAGGAAAAAGCCAAGGAAATGGTCAGCCATATCGAAAAACCGATCAAAAGGTCAAATGCAGTGAAGAAGATGGAGAGTGATCAAGAAACAGACGAAGAAAAAGGTTTGCACCATTCCATCGATTACCGTTTTGGCCGGATAGATAAATAAGAGGACTTGGTTTGGCACAAATGATAAAAGCCTTTGTCATAGCGGACATTCACTCCCCCGATGAATTTTCCATGCCGGAGATCAAACCAGAACAATTCGACCTTGTCCTGACCCTGGGGGATATATCGGTCAATACCATCGATTACATCCTGCTGATGTCCAAACAAGTGAAGGTTTTAGGAGTACTAGGTAACCACGACCCAAAGGAAATACCCGGTCTGGATGACCATCACGGGAAAATCGTGGAATTCAAGGGAATAAGGTTCGGCTTTTTAAAAGGCGCGCCGAAGTATAAGGACGAACCGAATCATTTGACTGAAAAGGAAATGCTGAAAGCGGTCAATAAGATGGGGCCGGTGGACGTCATGGTTTCCCACGCCCCGCCCCCTTGCGCCGCCCCCAATGAAGACAGGGTCCATAAAGGCTTCGAGGCTTTTGACCTTTATATCCAAAGACACAAGCCCAAATATTGGCTTCATGGGCACTTGGAAAAGTTCTATACCAAGGATATAAATGGAACAAAGATTATCGGCGTCGATCGGAAAAGACCATTGCCATTAGATTTCAGCTAACACCTGTCGCAAGCGCATCGTCAATGCTATAGCAGAACGTAATGTCCGATAATCTAGAATTTATTTTAAAACCAACCCCATTGGAATCCGTTTTGGGTATCGAACAATGATTTCATCCGTAAATTCCGAATTGGTCGCGACCCTCCCATTTGTCGAAATAGGCGACAAAGATTTTATCGATTTTGGCGACGTAATTTTTTGGCGTGGTTCCTCTTACAAGGAATTTCTCCCTGCCGAATCCCACCAATTATTCATCAAATATGTTGAACATCATGGCACTTTCATCGCATTTGAAGCCGGAACAAATAATAAATTCATTACAAAAAAACAGCTCCCTCAGAATATAACCTGCATTTCCGTATCCAAGCGGTATTTCGCCCTTTTATCGGAAGCCAAGCTGAAAGATTTTGTTTATGACGCAATTTACCTTCTTTATTTTTTTAGCAATTTCCACAAATTCAGACTTCACAGTTCGGAATGCCTAAATCCCTTTCTTAAAATTTTTCCAGCGGGCAAGTCATATTTAGACTCAGAGAACGCATGGAGTCTTCAGTTTAATTTCGAGTCTCAAACTGAAGATCCGGTCAAAATAACGGTTCCGCCATATTCTGAAGAATTATTTCAAGCCGGAGGGAAACTTCTTGCCCGCAAATACTTTTCTGAAAACCCAAAATTTTCGGCAAGGGCAATCAACTCAGTGCGTTTTTTCTCAAATGGTTTTTTCGATAAATTCCGGCAGCCAAGAAAGTACTATTTCTCAAACCCCGAAGACACCGCTGCCTTAGCCGCATGCTTCGAGTCATTGTTTGACCTTCATCAGGATGACGAAGACAAAAGCGGGACTGTCGCAAAATTCAAAAACAGGCTTATCAGACTTTTCTCTTTGGAGGACGACGAGATACCTCGAGCAATTTTGACTTCTTGGGCCAATGGATTTTACAATTTAAGATCAAGAATTATTCATGGAGACGAATCATTCAACTTCTCATTTAGAGACAACCCAAATTTTGAAATTTCACATATCCAACTTGCGATCAATATATTTTTGGTATCGATTTATTACGAGTTAATTGGTTTCGGATTTATCGAACCTCGCTTGTCGGGCGACTCATGGTTAAAAAAAGACTTTTTGGTCTATTTTTGGCCTCAAAAAGAGCTTTTGGTTTCTATTCTTAGTTGTTTAAAAAAACTAGCAAACGCGGATTATCAAAAAATCTCCTTTGAAATCGAAAAACTTTATCAACTCATTGATTGGTATTGCGATATCTATGGTGAAGTTGATTCTTTTAGGCCGGGCGTTAAATTTATTGAGACTCCCAAAAAAGACCTTGATTTAATAATTCCTCAAATTGAGAAACTTCTCAACAACACTATTTCCATTTCTAATAAGACCATTCCGATAAAAGAAATTTATCCTTCTCGAGCAAATCAATTCATCTTGGTGTTGAGAAGTTATTAATCGACCTAGGCCGTAGTTTTTATGAGGTCTTTCGATGCGGCCATCCGCGTGTTTAGCAAAGCGGGTTTCGGTGCGGGGATGCAAACAAAGGGGTCAGGCCTACATTTTACACTTTAAGCAGTATTCCTCTTTTCCGCGCAATTCCCCTCTGCCACATCCTTGAGACCCTCCAACATACAATCCCACCCCTGGCCGAATCGACGTAGCGCCCCCATTGCCCAGTTGTTAGCACCTTTTCCTTCACCATAGAACAATCAACCATACCCGGGTTGTTTCCGTGGGAATTCGGGCGGAGAATTTATTTAAGGGAAAGCGACGAAAGTCGCGATTATCCAGCTTCGATGCAAACCAAGGAGGAAACCATGAAAAGGCTCCTGCTTCTGTTCGTTCCGCTCATCTTCCTACCAGTGTTGATCTCGTCCTGTGGATATGGCCGAACCATGGTCGTCGTCGGCAACGATCCGGGACCCATGGTGGTTTATCACTATTGGTACTATCCCGCCTGGGGGGTCTATTACGACTATGAGAACCGGGTGTACTTCTACCAGGAAGGCCCCGCTTGGCGCCGGGTCGTCCATTTGCCC
Organism: bacterium; assembly: GCA_035549195.1. Classification (NCBI taxonomy): domain Bacteria; species bacterium. The sequence goes on along the minus strand of DASZRK010000039.1, from coordinate 30,033 downwards.
CCGCGTTACCACGGCCTCGGGCATTACGTGGTCGTGGAGTCGGAACGGGGCAAACCCTGGGCCCGCTATGAGGCGCACCGGGTGAAATACCCGCCGCCGGGCCCCATGAAGAAGGAGATCCGGATCGAGGACCGGGATGACCGGGGTCCGGGGCACGGAAAGAAGAAGCACCACTTCCTGGACGACCGGCCTTAACTCGTAAACTTAAGGCCGCTCGATACGACCATCCGCGTGCTTGGCAAAGCGGGTTTCGGTGCGGGGATGGACCGGGTCAGGCGTCTCCCAATGCCACCCGCCAAATTGGGTGCGGCGGTAGTCCTCGAAGGTCTGCTGGATCTCCGCCATGGTGTTCATGACGAAAGGTCCATATTGGGCCACAGGCTCCCCGATGGGGCGGCCCTGAAGTAGCAGCAATTCCCCTTCTTGGTCGCCATTCTCCAACAACACCTCGACCTCCGGCTCCAACTCCACGGACGCTTTGGCGGTCACCTTCACACCCCCGATCTCCATGGACTTTCCATTGAAGAAATAAAGGGTCCGATGGGTGCCTTTTTTGGCCTTCGGCAAGGTCCATTGGGCCTTCGGAGCCATCTTGAGGGTCCAGATCGCCAGGTCGCTTTCCGGCTTGGAAGCCCAGGAATCAGGTGGTGGAGGCAGGGCTTTCACCCCATTCAATTCCCCGGCCACCAGCATGACCTCGGTCTTCCGACCCGCTTTGTCGGTAGCCGTGACCTTGGGGATCTGATCGGCCCATTGCATGGAAAAATACGGCGCGACCATCTTGCCCGCTTTGGGCAAGTTGACCCAGATCTGAAAGAGCTCGGCCGGGTTGGGCTTGTCGGAGTGGACCAATGGGAACATCTCGGAATGATTGATGCCCTTGCCGGCGGTCAGCCATTGCACGTCCCCTTGGCCGAAACGGGCGGTGGCGCCCAAGGAGTCCGAATGGTCGATATAGCCTTGGCGGGCGATGGTCACGGTCTCAAAACCCCGGTGCGGGTGCTGGGGAAAGCCAGGCACGGTCTCCCCGTGGTACATGCGCCAACCGTCGATACCTTCGAAATCCTCGCCGATATTGCGGCCTTCCAGGGAAGCCTGGGGCCCCATCTTTTCGTTCCCTTTTGGGTAGGCGTCGTCGTGGTGGGCGATGAAGAGGAAGGGATCGGCGGTCTTCCAATGGAGACCCACTAAGGGAGTGACCTTCTTCACGGCACCGGCTTTTTCGGACGTTTTGTCGCTCATGACCGCCTCCAAACCATTCTTTCTTACACACCATCTTTAGGTCAGTGGGAGGGTTACGGCAAGGAGTTACAAGCGGGTAACCGAAGTTAGAGGAGGGTCTTCAGCTTCCGTTCAAAAAAGTTCTTTTCGCCGGGATTGCGGGATCGCTGGGCGGCCTTCTCGAAATGCCCCGCCGCTTCTTTCGGACGACCCGCCAAAAGATGGAACTCGCCGAAAGCCGCCGGGTAGAAGGGGTAGTCCTTGAGCTTCTCGGCACCCTCGATGCGGTCCAATGCCGTCAATCCTTCCTCGGGCCCCTTGGCCTTTCCCACCGCGATGGCCCGGTTCAGGGCCACGACCGGGGTCGGTTTCAGGTGATAAAGCAGGTTGTAAAGCTCCAGGATCCTTCCCCACTCGGTCTCCTCATAGGTCCTGGCCCCGCTATGAAGGGCCGCGATGCTGGCTTCCACCAGGTATTCGCTGACCAGGTTCCCTTCCCAGGCCTTTTCCACGTATTCCAACCCCTTGGCAATGAGGGCCTGGTCCCATTTGGAGCGGTCCTGGAACTCCAGTTGGATCAGGCTCCCGTCATCGCCCACCCGCCCTTTGATGCGCCCGGCATGCAGGCACATGAGGCTGAGAAGAGCGTAGGTTTTGGGACCACGCCCCTGGGGATGCTCGCTCAAGAGCAAGCAAAGCCGCATGGCCTCATAGCAAAGCTCTTCCGGTTCCTCGCGGTCCCGGCTTCCGTGGTAACCCTCATTGAACAGCAGGTAAAGGGCCTGGTGAACGGCGTCCAGGCGTTGGGGGATATCCCCGGCGGTCAAAGCGACCAATTCCCCGGATTCCCGCAGGGTCTTTCGGGCCCGTCCCAGGCGTTTCTCGACCGAATCCTCCTGGGCCAAAAGAGCATGGGCGATCTCGGACACGCTGAACCCGCAAAGGGTCTTGAGGATGAGGGTCACCTGCGAATCGAGCGTCAGGTCGGGATGACAGCAGGAGAACATCATGCGCAACAGGTCGTCCTGGATCTCCTGGTCGGGGACCGTCTCTTCCCGCCCGTTCTCCCCCTGAAGCTTCAGGAGGTAGGTCAGTTCGGGGGCGATGTGGCGGTAATGGGTGTCCCGCCGCACGATGTCGAAGGCCCGGTTGCGGGCCACCCGCATGAGCCAGGCGGAGGGGTTGTCGGGCAGACCATAGTAGGGCCAGGTCTCCAGGGCCTTGATGAGGGTGTCCTGCACCACGTCCTCGGCCAGGTTGACCCGGCCGACCCCGAAGATGCGGGTCAAATAGGCGACCATCTTCCCCGACTCCCGCCGGAAAAGATGGTCGACCAATTGGGGAATTTCTTGGGGGGTCATAGGAACATTACTCTACCTCGGCCCACCCCCAAAGTCCCTACGGGACCTCGGGGGTCAGGACCCGCTTTGTGGCGCCATGTCGCCAAAGCGCATGGCGCCTTTCCATTCCCGGCGGGTCCTACATCTTCCTCACAGGCCGCACCTCGACCGAGTTGTCGCCCATGTCCAGTATCGGGCAACCTTTCGCTAGCTCGGCCGCCTCGTCCAGGTCCTTGGCCGTGACCACCATGAAGCCGCCGACGGCATCCTTGGTCTCGGGATAGGGGCCGTCCACGACCGCTTTGCCGCTCCCCCGCACCGTCTTGCCCGTCATTTCCAAGGGCATCCCGGTCTCCTTGAGGTTCCCGCTCTTCTTGAGCTGATCGACCCAACCCATCCATTTCTGCATCATCCTCTGCACTTCCTCGGGGGAAGCGCTATCGAGCCGCATCTTCCCGCCCTTGTTCCAGAACAAATACATGAAATCGGCCATGGTCGTCTCCTTCGCTTCTTTTTCGAGGCCGTCCTGCGCCTCCACCCATACGACGAAGGGGCGCCCCGGACCCCGACATCCCACCCAAGGCTCTTAACCGCAAATCGGCGCGGATCATCGCGAATAAAATCAAAGACTAAAACCTAGATCCTTTTTGCCTTCATCCAGCGCTGATCTGCGTAAACCATTCGAGAGCCTCATGGCCCTGAGCAAAGTCGAAGGGTTTGCGGCCAAGCCTTTTTGTTCGGTATCACCCTTCGAAACAGGGCCTTATTTCGACCGTTCCGCCCACGGCGAAGATAGGGCAATCCTTGGACAGCTCCACCGCTTCGTCCAGGCCCGCGGCCTCGGCGAACATGTAGCCCTGGACGAAATCCTTCACTTCCACATAGGGCCCGTCGGTGACGATCCCTTCCGGGTTCCGGATCACCTTGCCGCCCCAGTCCAGCCGGTTGCCGGGCTGGATCCAATGGCCCTTCTTCTCGAACTTTTCCACCCAGCCCTTCCAAAGCTGGGGGAGCTTCTGGATCTGTTCGGGCGGAGTGCTTTGGTAGGCCCCCGGATTACTGCGGAAAAGGAACATGAATTTGGACATGGGGCCTCCTCAGCGCCGCTTCAGCGAAAAGCGGCCAAAAGCGATGAAAGCGGAGAGGACCGCCAGGGTGAAGGACCAAGCCCCGGGGTTGGCGGCTTGATAGTGAAAACCGAAATAATGGACATGCAAGGCCGTCACCAAGAGCAATTCCACCGCCAGGCAGGCGGCTACGATGGGGGTGATCTTGGGACTCAGCTTCAGGATCGCCGGCAGGATCAACAGCAACGAGCAGACGATCTCGAAGGCCCCGATGGCGTTCCAAGTCCCGAAGGAAAGCGCCTGGAGCGAGGCGATGTCCTTCGCCGTGCTGTAATTGAAATACCTCCATACCGCGCCCACGATGCAGAACCAGGCGACCAGGATCTGGAGCAGCCAAAGCAGGATATTCATCCGTTCCCTCCTTCGTTGATATCGGGGGTCGATCACCCCTTATCTGAACGACGAACCGTTCGGCCCGACCCGGACATTATATTTTGAATATTTTTTTCAGGCCCTGGTTTGACCGTCTTTCGGACCCTGCCTATACTCCCCTGGAACCCTATCCAGGCAAAGAGGAACAGCATGAACAAGACCAAGACCGCCCTAGGCAAGACCCCATCCCAGACCATCGATAATCGGATCAAGGAACTCAAGGATTGGCGGGGCAAGATGCTCGGCCATCTCAGAGCCCTGATCCGGCAAGCCGACCCCAAGGTGGTGGAGGAATGGAAGTGGAACATCCCGGTCTGGTCGCACGATGGGATCCTCTGCACCGGCGAGACCTACAAGAGCGTGGTGAAGCTGACCTTCGCCAAGGGGGCCTCGTTGAAGGACCCTTCCAAGCTCTTCAACTCCAGCCTGGAGGGCAACACCCGGCGGGCCATCGATTTCCACGAGGGGGACAAGGTGGATGAGAAGGCCTTCAAGGCGCTCATCAAGGCCGCCGCTCTCCTGAACCAGGCCAAGGCCTAAGCCTCAACCTGCCTGCTTCTGGCCACACTTTCCGCAGAACTTGGCCCCTTCTTCCAGGGTCGCCCCGCAGGAGGAGCAGGTACTATCGTCCTCTTCCTCGGGGATGAGCTCTTCATCCTCATCCGCCTCCCCGTCATCTTCCAGGGATCCGGGCCCCTCTTCGGCTTCTTCCTCCGTCCCTTCGTCCCCGGTCGGGACCTCGGGCATCGCCCGGGCCTCGGCGGCCCGGACCGCCATCTGGTGCGCGTTGCGCGCACCCAGGTCATAGATCATGTAGAGGAACGTGAGGACCGCCGCGCCCAGGGGCACGGGGGAACTGGTCACGAAGAACCCCACCACCGCGAGGATGCAGATGAGGATGTCCGCCCAAAGGATCCATTCCGGCAGGAGGGATGCCTTATACCCGCATTGGGGGCAGGGCTGGGCCGGACCGGCGGTCAATTCCTGGTCGCATTTCGGGCAGCGGATGGCCATGGGATCCTCCTATTTCCCCAATATCTTCGTCGTGGTGTTCCAGTTGCGGGTCGTGGCCGCGATCTTGAACTGCTTCTCGATATAGACGTTCGGAAAGCCCCATTTTCCTCCCTGGAGGGGAAGGGACTGAGAGAAAAGGTCGTTCTTCCGGGCCCCCAAGATCCTCACCCCGTCCTTTTCCGAGCTATGGGGAAAATTCACCTTCAACTCCTCCTTAATAAAAGTGATATAGACCTTGGCCCCCTCTTTCATTTTCTTGAAGGGGTCCAATTCCACCAGGGCTTCCAGTTCCCTCTCCGTCCTGAGGAAGGTCGGCACCTCGTAGCCCAGTTCTTTGAGGAGTTTCTTCTCGATCTTGGTTTCCAGGGCTTTGGCGTTCTTTTCGGGAGATGTGAAAACGACGTTCCCGCTCTGGATGAAGGTCTTGGCGTCCTTGAAGCCGAGGGCCACGAAATAACGGGTCAACAGGTCCATCTTCAGGACCCGCCCGCCCACGTTGATCCCCCTGAGAAAAGCGAAATACTTGGTCATGCCACCACCAACGCCATCACGAAGCCGTCGTGGCCCTTCACGCCCACCGTCTGGAGTGCGGTGGCGCTCAAGCGGGGTTCTCGCGCGATCATGTCATAGGTCTTTCTGGCCCCCACCACCCGGGCGTCGCCCTCGGGAGATGTGACGATCTCGCCCTTGCGCACCATGTTGTCCAGGAGGATGACGGTGCCCACCCGGGAAAGCTTCAGGGACCAGGCCAGGTAATCGGGATAGGACGGCTTATCCGCGTCGATGAAGATGAGGTCGAAAGGGCCGGCTTTTTCCTTCACCAGTTCCTGGAGGGAAGCCAGCGCCGGTCCCGATCGAAGCTCGGCGACCGGGTCCACCCCCGCCTTCTTGAAATTGGCGCGGGCCACGTCGACAGCCTTGGGATCGATCTCCAGGGCCACCAACTTTCCGTCCTTCGGGAGCCCCAGGGCCATCCAAATGGCGCTATAGCCCCCCAGGGTCCCGATCTCCAGCACCCGTTCGGCGCCCCGCAGTTTGACGAGAAGATTCAGGAACTTCCCCTGGGAAGGCGACACCGCGATGGGCATCAACCCCGCCTCGTCGCTGGCCTGGAGGACCCATTGCAGGGCCGGGTCCCCCGCCAAGAGCTTCCCATCGATATAAGAGTCGACCTTCGACCAAAGGTCCTCGCCCATGGCGGTCACAGGTCCTTGGACTGGAACTGGACGACCTTCCAGACCCCGTCCTCTTCCTTCAACTTGACGTTGTGCTGGCGGGGCGGCGCGGGCTTGCTGAAATTGCTGGGACGGGCCAGGACCGTCTCCACCACCTCCAGGTCCACCGAGCCGTCATCGGCGGTGTTCTCGCTCTTGATCTCGTGCTGGAGCCCGATCATGGACCCGGCGGGGCTCAAGCGGATGTTCCGCACCTCATCCGCGGCCACCATCCCCCCGGTCACTTGGCCCATGATGGTCATGGCCCCCTGGGGCGTGCAAAAGAAGTCCACCCATTTGCGCGCGTCGCCGTCGGAGATGCTGTAGAGGGTCTTGCAATCCCCCTCGGAGGTCGCCTTGGTCCATTGGAGGTAGGCCAGGTAGGCGGGCGACTTATGGAACTCGAACCAATAGAGCAGGAAACCCCCGAACAGAACCGCCACGATGCCGATCCACTTGCCCATGACATCCTCCCGACCCGAGATGAAGACCCCCTAATTTACCAAAAACGTTGGGTTTCCAGGCCCCGGGAAGCGGGGACAAGGCCCACCCTATTTGGTATCCTCCCTGCCGACATGACCCAACGAACCCTCGATATCCTCGTCTTCTCCGCCAAGGGCGGGGGTACGGGCTGTGCCCTTCGGGCCCGTTACATCGCCGAGGCCCTGGCCAAACGGGGACACCGGGCCCGTTTGGTGGATCCCATCCCCTCCCTTCCTTATTGGTTCGACATGGTCCTTTCGACCCTCTATTACCTGGGGGTCTCCCTCCGGCACCGCTCCGACGCCGCCATGCTCATCAAACCCTACCCCACCGCCGTGCCCGCCCTTTGGGTGCAAAGGCTCAAGGGCGCGAAGCTGGTCATCGACGTGGACGACCTGGACTACGACTACAGCCACGGTTGGTTCCGGGGATTCCACCAATGGCTCCAGCTCCCCTGGCCCAAATGGGCGGACCTGGTCACCTACCACACCCCCTTCCTCCTGGGTCCCTTGAAGGAGGTCTTCCACGTGCCCGCCGGCCAGATCGTCCAACTCCCCCAAGGCGTGGACCTAGACCTCTTCCACGCCGACCACAAGGACCTGCACCACCTGCCGCCCGTGGCCCGTCACCTGCACAAGACCCGCCAGGAAGGGCCCCTGCTGGTCTTCACCGCCCACCTGAACGTGGCCTGCGACCTGGAACCCGTGCTCCAGGCCTTCAAACTGATCCTCAAGAGGACCCCCAAGGCCCGCCTGCTGGTGGCGGGCGGCGGACCCGACGAGGGCCGCTTCAAGGCCCTCACCCGGGACCTGGGGATCTCGGCCTCGGTCTTCTTCACCGGCTACCTGGCGCCCCAGCAGGTGGCCGCCTGCCTGCGCCTGGCCGACGCCGCCCTGGTCTATTACCGGGACAACGCCGTGAACCGTCACCGGGCTTCGATGAAGCTGCGCGAGGCGCTGGCCAGCGGCGCCAAGGTCGCCGCCACCGAAGTGGGGGAGGCCGCCCAGTTCGACCGGGTACTTTTCGGCTCCGACCCCGCCCCCGAAGCCTTCGCGAAGGCCATCGAGCGCGCCTTGAAGGCCCGCAAGACCCCCGGCGGGGCGTCCAAACTGGTGAAGAAGTGGGACTGGAAATTGTGCGTGGAGAACCTTGAGCAAAGTCTCGTTCACCGCGAAGAAACGAAGTAGCGAAAATAACCGCACCGGAGTCACGATGCTTTCCAAGGATCCGTTCTTTCGCAGGCACCCTTCGTCCCTTCGCCCCTTCGCGGTAAAAGGAGGTCACGAATGAGGCGGCTCAGTTCCTTCTCCTTCCTCCTCGGGCTCCTGCTCTTCATCCTCCTGCTTTCCATGGTGGACCTGCCCACCGTGGGCCGCCTCCTGGCCCAGGCCGACTGGAAATGGATGGCCCTGGCCCTTCTTTTCATCCTCCCCGAGGTGTTGATCAAGGCCCTCCGCCTCAAGGCCTTGGCCCGCACCTTCGGTTCCCATCTCCCTTTCTCCAAGGCCAACTGGATCTACCTGGCCGGCCAGCCCCTGGGCGCGGTCACCCCGGCCAAGCTGGGGGATATCGTGCGGGTCCTGGGCATCGGCCGCTGGGGCAACCTGAAGCCCCATTCGGCCTTCGCCGTGCACGTGGCCGACAAGGTCTACGACCTGCTGGCCCTGGTGCTGCTGGCCGCCACCGGCCTGATCACCCTCATCGCCCAGAGCCAGTTCAAGGGGCCGGCGGTGGCCGCCCTCATGGGCATCGGGATGGGAGTGCTCCTCATGGCGCTCTTCCTCAACCCCCAGTGGATGCGGGTCATCCTCAAACCACTCCTGCTCTTCCTCGCTCCCCGCAAGCTGGCCGACCAACTGCGGGCCCACGGCACCGAGTTCTACCGGAACCTGCTCTCCCTCTTCCTCCCCTCCCAGCGATTGACCGTCCCCTTCGCCCTGTCCATGGCCGCCTGGCTGGTGGTTCTGGTCCGCACTTATTTCTGCGCCATGGCCTTGGGCCTGCCCATGCCCTTCATCACCATCGCCCTGCTGTTGCCCATCGTCATTGTGATAGAATTCATCCCCATCACCATCCTTGGCTTCGGCACGCGGGAGGCCGCCTTGTTCTTCTTCTTCACCACGCCCCTGGTCACCCACGCGGGGCTCATCTCCTTCTCCCTGATGACGGTGCTGGCCGGACCCCTCTTGACCTCGCTCATCGGCATCCCCTGCGCGATCCGCATGGGCCAAAGCACGGGAGCGCCGAAATGAAAAGGACCCTCCGGCTTCACCGCGAAGACACGAAGACGCGAAGAACAACCTATCCTTTCAGGTCCAATGATCCCGGCCGCTCTGCCGTTAGGATCTTCTTGTTGGACTTAGCCCTCTTGACGGTCCAAAAATGAAGAGGACCATCGGGGTCGTGATCGCGGTGGACCGGGTGGACAGGGAACTGGGCGCCCTCAAGGGCCTCGCCAAGCTCACCCCCTCCGAGCGGCCCAAGGAGGTCTATCTTTCGGTGGGCCGCAATCCCTCGCTCCAGCGCAACCTCGGCGTGAAGGCCTGCCGGACCGACCTGGTGCATTTCCTCGACGACGACAGCGTGGTCTCCCCCGGCTCCTTCAACGACCTCTCCTCCCATTTCGAGGACCCCCGGACCGCCGTGGCCGGCGGCCCCAACCTGGTGCCCCCCGACGCCATCCCTTTCGAGCGCACCGTGAACGCGGTGCTGGCCTCCTGGATGGGCAGTTTCAAGGTGCGCGCCCGCTACGCGGCCATCGGGGCCGTGCGCGAGGCCACCGAGAAGGAACTGATCCTCTGCAACATGATGGTGCGCCGGGAGACCTTCCTGAAGGAAGGCGGCTTCCGGGTGGACCTCTACCCCAATGAAGAGAACGAGTTCCTCAACCGCCTGCTCCACAAGGGCTACCGGATGGTCTATGACCCCCGGGGCGTGGTCTTCCGCTCCCGCCGTAAATCCCTGGAGGCTTTCTGTTGGCAGGCCTTCCGCTATGGCCGGGGCCGCGCCCGGCAGATGAAGGTCTACCCCTGCCTGTCCGACCTGGTGCACTTGGCCCCCGCCTTCTTCCTTCTTTATCTTCTGACCTTGGCGGCGGCCTTCTGGCCGACCCAAGACCTCCGGCCTTGGAACTGGATCTTCCGCCTACCCATCTGGTGGTTTCCCCTGGTCCTCTTCATCCTCGGCGCGCTGGGCACCGGCTTCTCGGCCGCCTCCTGGCACCGCCGCCTGCCCGATCTCTTCAAGGTGCCCATCCTCATCTTCCTGCGCCACGCCTGCTACGGCGCGGGGCTGATCGCCGGGTTCTTCACCTCCATCCCCAAACCACCGATGAAGGCCCACCTCTACAAGGCCCAATGGGGCCCCAAGGGCTGGAAGATCTCCCCCGTCGCGGCCCGGCCCGCCGCCCGCAAGAAGTAGGGCCGGTATGGACCGGACCGCCGCCCGCGCTTTCTGGACGTCCCTGGGCCTTTACACCGCCGTGGCCTTCATCGCCTTCTTCCCTTGTCTGGTCCTGGGCAAGGCCTATTTCGCCAACGACCTGCTGAACCAATACGCCCACTTCCGCGCCGTCGTGAAGGACCAGTTGGCCCAGGGCCATTTCCCCCTCTGGAACCCCTACCTCTTCGGGGGCCAGCCCTTCTTCGCCGACCCCAACGTGATGATGGCCTACCCGTTGCTCTACCCGACCCTGCTCTTCCCCGTTCCCTATGGGCTCTCGGTCTTCTTCTTCCTGCACATGGTGCTGGCGGCCCTCGGCATGCACCTCTGGCTCAAATCCCTGAGGCTCAGCGACAACGCCGCGCGCCTGGGGGCGCTCACCTTCGCCCTCTCGGGTACCTTCTGGTGGGAGATCATCCACCCGCCCATCCTGGCGGCCTATGCCTGGTTCCCCTGGGTGCTCTTCTGCCTGGAGCGCCTCACCCAACGCTGGACCGCCGCCTGGGCCTTCCTCACGGGGCTCACCTTCGCGCTGGTCTTCTGCAGCGGCAACTTCCAATCCACCACCACCGTGCTCTATACCGGCCTTCCTTATTTCCTCTTCCGGCTCCTCAAGCGGGACCCGTCGCTCCCCCCCCTGCCCGGGCTTTGGAAGAAGGCCCCGGCGGTGGTCCTGGCGGGCCTTTTGGGCGGCGCGCCGCTGCTCATCCATTTCATCCCCGCCTATGAGTTCTCCAAATACTCCAACCGCCGCGACGCCAGCCAGACCTACGACAACTTCAACTCGCTCTTCTCCATGCCGCCCTCCAGTACCTATGAATTGCTCTATCCCGCCCTGGGAGTGCCCCCAGGCCAGACCATCGAGATCGCCATCCAGAACATCACGGATACCGTGTATTACTCCAACGACTTTCTCGGGGCTTTCGGCTATATCGGCATCTGGGCCCCCTTCCTTTTCGCGCTCGCTTTCCGGCGCAAGGAGAAAAGCCTGCTCCTTTTCCTGAGCGGCTTGGGCGCCCTTTCCCTCCTGTCGGCCTGGGGCCGCTTCTTCCCCTTGCACCGGCTGGAATGCATGCTCCTTCCCGGCATCGACCTGAGCCGGGCCCCCTTCCGGATCATCCAGGCCTATGTGCTGGTGGGCTGCGTGCTGGCGGCCTTCGGCTTCCAGACCCTGGAGCGCTGGATGGAGGAGACACCCGCCCGTTCCAACTGGGCCTGGGCCGCGGGCGGTTACGCCCTGCTCCTGTTCTTGTTGGGACTATCCCATCCGGACCTGGCTTGGCGCGAGATGTTGGCCCTTGTTTTGGGCGGCGTCGGGATCCTCCTGGGGCTCGCGACCCGGACCTGGAAGCCCCTGGGGCGCATCTTCCTGGGCGCGGGGCTGTTGCTCCCCCTGCTCCTGAGCGGTTGGGGCGACTTCAGCCTGGGCCCTCCTTCCAATTATGACCTGGAGACCCGTTTCCCCGCCTTCAGCGCCCTCAAGGCCGAAAGGGACAAGGGACGTTTCTTTTTCACCCAGGACCTGAGCTATCCGGTGGAGATGAACGGCCGCTTCTATGGTTGGACCTTCCCCCAGGACGGGCCCATGGCCCTGGGGATCTCCCAAAGCGCGGGCTATAACCCCATCGTGCTCACCCAAGCCTCGGAGATCCGCCAACTGCCCCTACTGACCTATTTCCGCCTGATGGCGGTACAAGCCGTGGTGGGCTCCCGGCCCATGGCCGATTCGCCCGATTTCACCGACCAGTCCCTGGGCAACATCCATCTTTATCTCCCGAAGGATCCCGGGGACCGTCTTTGGGCTCCCGATCAAGTGGCCGCGCTGCCGGACGGGATCCAGGTCCTGGCGGCCATGAAGAGCCCGGGCTTCGACCCCAGGAAGCAGGCCTTCCTGGAAGGCACCCTGCCCCCCGGACTGGCCGATGCCAAAGGCCCTCATAAGGGCTTCGCCTACTCCATCCTTTCGGAAGGGACGGACCACCAAGACTTCCAGATCACGATGGACCGCCCCGGTCTCGTCCTTTTCTCCGAGGTGATGTATCCGGGCTGGAAGGCCCAGGTGGACGGCCGACCCGCCGCGATCTTGACCGCCGACCATGCCTTCCGCGCCCTTTCCCTGCCCGCAGGGCCCCACCAGGTCGAGTTCCTTTACCGACCCCTTTGGGCCGAACCCTTGGCCTGGGGTGGGTTAATATGGGTGCTGGGCACCCTGCTCTATGGGGCCTTCCTGCTTTTCGGAAAGAGGGAACCCAAGGTTGAACCGACCCAAGCCTGACACCGGAAGTTCTTCCCCCCTTCTCTACCTGGGCGTTGCCCTCATCGCCTTCTTCCACTGCCTTTTCCTGGGGCAGGCCTATTTCGACAACGACCTGCTGGCCCAATTCGGCCCCTGGCGGGCTTTCCTCAAGGACCAGCTGGCCCAAGGGCACTTCCCCCTCTGGAACCCCTACCACCTGGGCGGACAGCCCTTCTTCGCCGATCCCCAGAGCATGACGCTCTATCCGGCCACCTGGTTGACCCTACCCTTCTCCTTGACCCTGGGGATGACCCTTTTCTCCGCCTTCCACCTCTTTTGGGGCGCGTGGGGCACGGACCTATGGCTGGGGGCCCTGGGGCTCTCCCGCAGGTCCCGCCGCCTGGGCGCCCTCACCTTCGCTCTCTCGGGCTTCTTCTGGATCGAGATCATCCACCCGCCCGTGATCGCCGCCTTCGCCTGGTTACCCTGGTGTTTCTTCCTGGCGGAGCGCCTGACCCAAGAGCCCAAGGCCCCGCGCGCGTTCTGGCTCGGCCTCGTCTTCACGAACCTCTTCCTGGCCGGGAGCCCCCAAGTGTCCCTGGGGGCCTTCTACGCGCTCGTCGGATACCTGCTTTGGCGCGGGTGGAAGGCCCGGACCCGCCCAAACTTGAGGGTGTTGGCCCTGCTTGTTTGGGGGCTGCTCCCCCTCCTCCTCCAAGCCATCCCCGGTCTGGAATTCATCTCCCGTTGTGACCGTGGGACCGCCGGCCAGGCCTACGAGGCCTCCACCCGTTATCCCCTGGACCCCAGGACCCTTTACCAATTCCTTTTGCCCCGCTTCGGCCTGCCCCAGGGCCAGGCCATGGCGGAAGCCCTGCAGGTCGGCAGCGATCCACGCGATTCGGGAATGATCGGGAACTTCGGCTACCTGGGCATTTGGGCGCCCTTCCTGGCCTTTTGGGCCTTCCGGCGAAAGGGCCCTGCGCCCGCCTTGGGGCTTGGCCTGTGGGCGGCAGCGGCCCTTCTTCTTTCCCTGGGGCGATACAGTCCCCTCCATCGCGTCCTTTGCCAGCTCCTTCCGGGCGTTTCTTACGTTCACGTTCCCTATCGCTTCTTGTTCCTTTTCGTCCTGCCCATGGCCGCCTTGGTCGCCTTCGGTTTCGAAGGGGCCTTCGAGGACGGAAAGGAGGGGCCGCGCCTCTCCAAACCGTTCTTCCATTCCGCCCTGGTCTATGGGCTCGTTCTTTATCTCGCCGCCCTTTGGCGTCCATCCCCGGACCGATTCGAGTTGATCGCCTTGGGATCGGTCCTTTTGGGGATCTTCCTGGCGGCCTGGCGGCCAAGGATCACGGGTTGGGGAAGGGGCCTGATGGCCCTGGGACTGGTCGCGCCCTTGCTCCTGAGCGGCTGGGACGATTTCCAGCCCGGGCCCGTTTCCAATTTCGATTTCCGGGAAAACTCGAAAGGGATCCCGGAAGCCGCCCAAGAACTGGGACCTCAAAGGGTCGTCTTCTTCGACACCCGGACGGGCTACCCCATCCAGGTCGGGGGACGGCCCTACCTGCTGGCCTATCCTCAGAACGCCTCCTGCGTCCTGAAGGTCAAGAACTGGGGCGGCTATAACCCATTGGTCCTGAGGGCCAAGCAGGACATCATCGCCCTTCCCTTGCGGGCCCAGCTCCAATTGGGAGCCATCGGCGGGATCTTCTCCCGGTCGCGCTTGGCCGCCATCCCCGGGTTCGCCGAAGAAAGACACGGGCCATACTATTTCTACCGACACCAGCCACCCCTTCCCCTGGCCTATGCTCCGGACGAGGTCCTCTATGGCCGACCACCCGACAAGGTCCTGGCCGCCATGCGGACCCCTGGTTTCGACGCGGCCCAGCAAGCCTATGTCGCCTCCGGCGGGGACCTTTTCTATGCCGTGAAGGGCTCCCCCGCGAAGCTCGATTGCCATTTGGTCACCGAGGACACCGACCATCAATTCTTCCTGTTGAGCCTGGACAAGCCCAACCTGGTGGTCTTCTGTGAAGTGATGTTCCCCGGCTGGAAAGCCTTCGTGGACGGCCAACCGGCGGACATCTTCACGGCGGACCATTTCCTGAGGGCCCTGGACCTTCCGGCGGGCAAACATTCCGTCGAGTTCCGTTTCGAGCCCAAGTGGGCGAAGCCCCTCTTCTACGGCGGCATGGCCTGGGTCCTGCTGACCTTGATCGGCTTCTGCTTTTACCTGCGACGGGTCCTCGGCATGCGGAACCCTTTCTATGCCCTTTTACAGGGGATCTATTACTCCATCGGCGGGCATGGACTGGGCCGCATCAAGGTCCTGCGCTGGACCTACGACCTCCTGTTCGGCCTTTTTAAACCCAAGAAAGTGGCGGTCTTGGGCCACACCCTATGGCTGGACGACAAGGACACGTTGGAATTGGGCAGGCGCGGGGTCTATGAGCCCTTCGAGACCGAGTTGTTCCAAAAAGAGATCAAGCCCGGCCAGACCGTGGTGGATGTGGGCGCCAATATCGGCTACTACACGCTCCTGGCGGCGCGCCGGGTGGGACCCCAAGGCCGTGTTTATGCCTTTGAACCCGACCCGACGAACTTCGGACTGCTCAAGAAGAACGTGGAAGAGAACGGCTACAAGAACGTGGTGCTGGTCAACAAGGCCCTCTCGAACAAGAACGGAAAGACCAAGCTGTTCCTCAATCCTAAGAACCGGGGCGACCACCGGGTCTATGATTCGGGGGATGGGCGGGAATCCGTGACCATCGGGACCCTGACCTTGGATTCTTATTTGAAAAAAAGGAAAGTGGACTTCATCAAGATGGACATCCAGGGCGCCGAGCCCCTGGCCTTGGCCGGGATGAAAAGAACCATCAAGGCCGGAAAGGGCCTCAAGCTCATCACCGAATTCTCGCCTGATTCCATCAAGCTTTGCGGTAACGATCCCAAGAAGTTCCTAGCGACTCTTCAGGCCCTAGGGTTCAAATTGTCGGAGATTTCAGAGAAGGAAAAGAAGCTCAGCCCCGTCACATCCGCCCAACTTATGAAAAGGGATTGGAAGAACGGGGCTTACACAAATATTTTCGCTATAAAACGAGTTATTTAAACCGGCTCCACATCCACCACGGGAGAATATATTTAAACGTCGCCTCGCCCCAATAACAAATAAATCCTAATATCAATCCGAACGAAGTTAGTATTTTTAAAAAGTTCGAATCGCTCCCCGCTTTAGAAAAATCTCTCGTTCCATGCTGAACAAAAGCCAAAATCGGTAAATAAAGAAAACACAGCGAAACGAGACCAATAACTATTCTGAAAACAAGCCCGGCCTTTCCGCGCGATTTCCCCGGCTTCAAAAGAGGCTTTAGATATTGAAAAAAATCCAGGAATTCTTTCCTCGTATCCAAGCCACCAAAAAAACTAAACTTCCTTAATTTGTTCCCGATCGAATCATTGAGCATCACCAATAGATAGTGGTCACCTTGGCTCAATACCATATAAGCATCTTTATATCCAGCGACCTGTTCGGCATTTTCTTTTAAATCGCGTGCAAAGGACTGCCGAAGAAGGCGCTGGACTTTTTTTTCATATTCCACTTCATCGTGAAGGGAGGAGAACTTTTCCTGCAATTCAGCATCTTCATGTTCCGCCGACCAATAAAGCATTTTCCGCTCCAAATCATCGAACGGAATGTTTTCCCATCCAGCCGCGCTGATGATCTTTTGGGCAAAAAAATCTTTTGCGTCTTTTTCGGTCATGGGATTCTCTCTGGGCGGCCTGAACAAAAAAACAGGTCGTTTGAACGCGCCTCGATTAATTTACCCCACCCCCGATCCTTCGAAAAGCCAAATGACTTTTAGGTATTTCCCCTTAAAATATCCGCTCATTCCACAAAAGGACCTCCCATGCTCACCAAGAACCAATTCGTCCGGTCGCACGGCTTAGGCAACGACTACATCGTCATGGACCCGGCCGTGCTCTCCTTCAAGCTGACCCCCGAGAACATCATCCGGGTCTGCAACCGAAACACGGGCGTGGGCTCCGACGGCATCCTGGCCCTGGAGAAGAGCGGTTCATCGCTGGCGAAGCTCCGCATCTACAACCCCGACGGGAGCGAGGCCGAGAAGAGCGGCAACGGCCTTCGCATCTTCTGCAAGTTCCTCTTCGAGCACGGCTACACTGAAAAGACCTTCTTCGAGATCGAGACCGCCGGGGGAAAGGTGCAGGCCCAGCTCCACGTGATGCTCGGCAAGGCCCCCTCGGTGACGGTGGATATGGGCAAGGCCCACTTCAAGGCCGGCGAGATCCCCGTGAACGTCCCGAATACGGACTCCGAAGTTTTGGGCAAGAAGTTCCCCATCCTCCCGGATGGCGAGGGTCTGGAGATCAATTGCGTGTCCATGGGCAACCCCCATTGCGTGGTCTTCGTGAAGGACGTCGAGACCGCCGAGAAAATGGCCCATGAGGTGGGCCCCATCCTGGAAAAGCACCCCCTCTTCCCCAACCGCACCAACGTGCAGTTCGCCGTGCCCCGCAACCGCAAGGAAGTGGACATCCGCATCTGGGAACGCGGGGCGGGCTATACGCTGGCCTCCGGCTCCTCCTCCTGCGCGGTGGCGGCGGTCTGCGTGAAGACCGGCCGCGCCGACGGCGACCTGACGCTCCACATGCCCGGCGGGGACCTCTTCCTGAAGGTGAGCCCCGATTTCGAACTGACCATGCGGGGACCCGTCGAGGAGATCGCCCTGGGCACGGTGACCGGCGAGCTCTTGGAGACCCTGGAAAAGAACTCGAAGTAAAACGAAGACGATCGAACCACAGAGGGCACAGAGAACGCAGAGAAGATCAGATCCATTTTTATACGCCGATCAAACCAGTCATTTCTGATAAGTCCTACCATCCATCGCCGTTATCAGTCCCTATCGTCGTACCAATGCCTTTTCTATCCATATTTTTACTAAGATCATTTTCCCTCTGTGCTCTCTGTGACCTCTGTGGTTAAATGCCTTTCGTTTATACCCTTTTGAGAGGTTTCCATGACCAAGAAACTCAACGAACGCTCCTCCATGATGACCGAAGGCGACAAGCGGTCCCCCAACCGGGCGATGCTCCGGGCCGTGGGGTTCCAGGACGCGGATTTCAAGAAGCCCATCGTCGGCATCGCCTCCCCTTGGAGCGAGGTGACCCCCTGCAACTTCCACCTGAACGAGCTGGCGGACCGGATCAAGCGCGGGGTCATCTCCGCCGAGGGTTTCGGCCAGATCTTCGGCACCATCACGGTGGCCGACGGCATCGCCATGGGCCACGAGGGCATGAAATTCTCCCTGGTCTCCCGCGAGGTCATCGCCGACTCCATCGAGACCGTCTCCAACGCCGAGCGTTTCGACGGGCTGGTGGCCATCGGGGGCTGCGACAAGAACATGCCCGGCTGCCTGATGGCCATCGGGCGCCTGAACATCCCCGCCGTCTTCGTCTATGGCGGCACCATCCTCCCCGGCCAGCTCGGGGACAAGCAGCTCGACATCGTTTCCGTCTTCGAGGCGGTGGGCCAATACAGCGCGGGCAAGATCGATCACCGCCAACTGGAGCAGGTCGAGAAATGCGCCATCCCGGGCCCCGGCTCCTGCGGCGGCATGTACACGGCCAACACCATGGCCTCCGCCATCGAGGCGATGGGCATGGCCCTCCCCCACGATTCCTGCCAGCCCGCGGTCGGCGAACCCAAGCGGGTCATCTGCGACCGCGCGGGCCAGGCGGTGGTGGAGATGCTGAAGAAAGGCATCCGCCCCAAGGACATCATGACCAAGAAGGCCTTCGAGAACGCCATCACCGTGGGATTCGCCCTGGGAGGCTCCACCAACCTGGTGCTCCACCTGATCGCCATCGCCAAATCCATCGGGGTGAAGCTGACCCTGGAGGATTTCGACCGTATCGGGAAGAGAGTGCCCCACTTGGCCGACCTGAAACCCTCGGGCAAGTACGTGGCGGCGGACCTGGACCGCATCGGCGGCATCCCGGCGGTCATGAAGCTCCTGCTGGACGCCAAGCTCCTGCACGGGGATTGCCTGACGGTCACCGGGCGCACCGTGGCGGAGAACCTGAAACTGGCCACGCCCCTCTCCAAGAACCAGCCCATCATCTCGCCCCTCGATAAGCCCCTTTATCCCACCGCCCCCATGGTCATCCTCAAGGGAAACCTGGCCCCCGAAGGGGCGGTCGCCAAGATCTCCGGGCTCAAGGTCGTCACCCATACGGGCCCGGCCAAGGTCTTCAACGGCGAGGAAGCGGCCTTCGCGGCCATTGAGAAGCGCCGGATCAAGGCGGGGGAC
This sequence comes from bacterium, assembly GCA_035549195.1. Taxonomy (NCBI): domain Bacteria; species bacterium. The sequence goes on along the minus strand of DASZRK010000039.1, from coordinate 11,256 downwards.
GTGGTGGTCATCCGCTATGAGGGCCCCAAAGGCGGGCCCGGCATGCGGGAAATGCTGGCCATCACCGCGGCCCTGGTGGGCCAGGGATTGGGCGAGAAGGTCGGCCTGATCACCGACGGGAGATTCAGCGGCGGCACCCACGGGCTGGTGGTGGGGCATATCGCCCCCGAGGCCCAGGTGGGCGGCCCCATCGGGCTCATCCAGAACGGGGACAGGATCACCATCGATGCCAATAAGAAGAAGCTGGAACTGCATGTGCCGGCGGCCGAGCTCAAGAAACGGCAAAAGAAGTGGAAGCCCATCCCGAACCCCTACCCGAAGGGCGTGCTGGGCAAGTACGTGAAGCTGGTCGCTTCGGCGTCGGAGGGCGCCGTCACCGACGAATTCTGAGCCGTTTTCCTCGCCGCAAAACAAAAAAGCCGCAGGGAGTTCCCTCCCCGCGGCTTTTCTTTTACGGAACCTTTATTGGAACAGGAACCCGATCGTGAAGTTCAAGTCGAGCCCGGTGACGTTGGCGTCGATAACCCCACCCTTCCCATCGGGGATCGTGGACCCGGACCCATCGGACAGGTAATTCCCCCGTTGGGCCCAGCGATAGACGAGCTGGAAGTCCCAGAGGATCTTGCTGGAATCAAAACCCCGGACGCCGATCCCGGTCCCGAAGCTCGTGGTGCTGCCCGTGAAGGTCTCTGTATCCCCGTTCGAGTCCGAATAATCCCAGGACTGGGCCCAAACGCCACCGATCAAGGGTAGATAGACGGTCGTGACGTTGTTGGCGTTGATGATGCTGTCCAACCCCAGGTCGGCTTCCAGTTCGGTTCCGACGGAAGTGATGGAGGTGTCCTCCTCGGTGGAGCCAACGTAATAGCCACCCCAATACCAATCGGTCGTGTAATTGTTCGGCTGATAGGAGAACTCCAGCGTCCACCGGAGGGCGATGTTGTTGGTGAACCAGCCCAATCCCATTCCCGCCTTGAACCAGCCCGGCAGGTAATCATAGGAATTACTGCCCGTCCCCGCTTCCAAGGCGTTGTTGAACTCGGTGTTCACATAGGGTCCCCAAAAACCGGCGTTCAAGGTGAAGGCGAATTTGCTGAAATGGGCGTGCGGATCGTTCGGCTCGGGCGTGGCCTTGGGGGCGGTGTAGGCCGGCTCCGCGGCCGTGGTATTGGCGGGCTCCGCTTCCGCCTTCTTGCTGTGGGTGATCTTGTCGATCTGTTTCATCTTATAGACGAAAACGTTCCCGTCGTTCGTCTCGATCTTGATCTTCTTCCCAGGGACCTCTTCGGTGATGGTCCCATGGATGACCGATCCATCCTTCAAATAGACCACGTCCTCGGCCCAAAGATTTGTAGCTCCCAGGACCAAGCACAATCCCAGCCCCAGCCAATGACCCTTTTTCATGAATTCTCCTAACCCGACCTGGATGGCCGTTCCCCACGCAGGGAAAACGTTACAACCTCGGGCCCCAAAAAAATCCACCCAAAGGACCCGGATGGAGAAGGCCAAAGCCACGACGAAAACGGTTGCGGATAGTTTTCTACTAAATGAGTTGTTTGTCAAATTCAATCAGCATGGGCAGGCCCAGGACAAAAAAAATCGGGCGGCCCTTGCGGGTCGCCCGATCATGAGTTCGGCCCCGGGCCCAAAGGCCCGGGACCGTCTACCAACCGAAACTTTCTTACTTGGCTTCCGGAGTAGAAGCGGCAGCGGCAGCAGCGGCAGCCTTCTTCGCCTTCTTCATCTTCTTGGCCTTTTTGGCTTTCTTCATCGGCTTGGCAGCCGGAGCAGCAGCAGCCGGGGTCGAGGCAGGAGCAGCAGCTTCATCCGCCATCACCATCCCGGTCGCACCGAGGAACAGCACCATCGACAACGCAGCAAAGAAACGCTTCATTCGAAGCCTCCTTGAATTAAAACGGCGTTCATCCGCCGTTTTGAACCGACCAGGGGGGACCCCAGTCGAAGGCGACATTCTAGGACCCCCCCTACCCCCCAGCAATTTAATTTCAATATTTCCCTTTAAAAATGGGGGTTTCTTAGACGGTCCGGGTCCTAAAAAAGTTCCTGCCAGGCGAGCCTGGCCGCCCCGACGGCACCCATATTGTCGCCCAATTTCGCCATGCGGAATTTCAGGCCTTTTAGGTGGGACTTGAAGCAGCGTTCCTGAAGTTCCTTCTTCATGGGCTTCCAAAGCAGGTTCCCTGCCCCGGCGACACCCCCGCTGAAGATAACGACGCTGGGGTTCAGGAGATGGATGGCGCTGGTAAGCCCCACGCCCAGGATCCTTCCGGCCCGGTCATAGACCTTGAGGACCCTCTTGTCCCCCGCCTCGGCCATTTTCTGGAAAGTGTGGGCCTCCAGGGGTTGGCCCTTGGGGGGCTTGATGCCCGCCTCCGTGGCCAGCCGGACGATGCCGGTGGCGGAAACGTATTGTTCCAGGATACCCCGGTTGCCATAAGGGGCCTTGGGCCCGTCCGGATGGATGACGATATGGCCGATATGGTTGCTGACCCCCGCGGCGCCCTGGAAGATCCGGCCGTCCACGATGAGCCCGCCGCCCACTCCCGTGCCCAGGGTCACGCAAAGGACCACTTTCTCGCCCTTGCCCGCCCCGATCCAACTTTCGCCCAAGGCGGCCAGGTTGGCGTCGTTGTCCAGGAAGACCTTCTTGCCCAGCTTTTTCTTAAGGATCGCCGTCAGGGGAACGTTGCGCCAGTTGAGGTTGGGGGTGTAGAGGATGACACCGCGTTTGGAATCGAGCGGCCCTGGAGAACCGATCCCCACCGCCTTATGGGAGGCCCAAGGAAGTCCGCTGGCCGCGCTGGCCGCCCGGACGCTTTGCGCGATGCGCTCGATGACACCGGCCGGACCCAAGGACGCCATGGTCTTGCGCTTGTCCTTGCCCAGCACCCGTCCCTTTTCGTCCACCACCGCCGAGACGATGTTCGTCCCGCCCAAGTCCACGCCGATCACGGTCTTCAAGTTCGACCCCTTTCTGATGGAGGGCATTTTCGAGGGATTGCCCGGGGTCTTCAATAAAAAAACCTCAGGGTAAGGCAGGGCGTCCAACGCTAAAAGTCGATGAATTGGGCCTCAAGGGAGGAAGACCCGGTGGTCCAGGCCGGGGAACAGGTTGTCCTTGCCTTCCAGTTCCCGCAGGAACCCTTCCTCCAGGGAATGGTGGAGGATCCCCTCCTGGAGCAGGCGGAAACGGGTCAGGTGGGTCTTGACCCGCCACTCGGCGTAAGGCGCGTGGTTGCCCGTATGGAGCATGAAGGCCCAGTCGCTGGCTTGCGCCAGCAACAATTCCCGGGCCGCTTGGTCCAGCGCCCTTTGGATCGTTCCCCGGGCCTTGGGGTGCAGTTGGGAGAGCCGGACCATCTCGTCGCAAGCCTCGGCCAGGGCCGGATAGATCCAATCGTTGTTGGGATTGAGCCAGACCTCCGAATAACCCCCCAATCCCCAGGAGGAGAACCCGGGCTGGGTGGTCTGGAGGTCGGGATGCCTTTCCAGGTAATCCGAGGGCGTGATGAAATCCAAGGGCGATCCTTGCGCCTGGTTCTGCCGGAAAAGATCGGCGAGGAACTCGGGTCCTTCATACCACCAGTGGCCAAAAAGCTCGGCGTCGTAGAGACAGGCCATCAGGGGAGGCCGGTCCATGGCCGGGGCGACCTTGCGGGCCTCCTGGAGCCTTTGGTCCAGGAAATGGCGGGCGTGTTCCCGGACCCGTTCCAGCGCCTTCCCGGGATCGTAGGGTTCCTTCCCGTCCCCGGACCCGGTGACCCGGAAATATTTGAGCCCGGAGAAGCGGCGCAGGCCCTCGGGCTTGAGGAAGGGGGCCAGTTCCTCCTCGCTCAGGTCGAAACCCGCGTCCCGGTAGAATTCCCGGTAGTCGGGATGGCCTGGGTAGCCCTCCTTGGAGCTCCAGACCTGCTTGGAACTGAGGGCATCGCGGCCGAAAAAGACCGTCCCCGAGGAAGTGCGGACGGGGGCGAAAGTGGCGGCCAGGGGCCGGGGCGCGGCTTGGAGCAGGCCATGGGAATCCACAAAGGTATAGCGGACCGGGGTCCCCTCGAAAACGGACTCCAGGCCGGGCTGATAGCCGCACTCGGGGAGCCAGAAGCCCCGGGACGGGTTCCCGAAGAACTCCTCATGGACCTCCAGGGCGGTCCTCACCTGGGCCCGCGCCGCCGCCTCCCGGGAAGCCAGGAGCGGCAGGTAACCATGGGTGGCCCCGCAAGTGATGATCTCCAGGTGGCCCAGGTCCTGGAAGCGCTTGAATCCCTCGGCGACGTTGCCCCGGTATTTTTCCTCGAGGTCCCGACGGTAACGCTCCAGCTTTGAGAGATACATGCCGATCACCGGGGAGAAGGCGGGCTCTCCCGCGAGCCTTTTCTTCTCCTTCCGGGCCAGCCCCAAGAGCAGGTCCAAGTGCCGTAGGGCCCTTTTTTGGAGGAGCGGATCCCCGCACATCGAAAGGAGCGTCGGGGAGATGGAAAGGGTCAGGCGGAAGGGGACCTGGTCGCGGACCAGGCCCTCGAAGACCTCCAAAAGGGGCAGATAGGTCTCCAACAGCGCCTCGTAGAACCAGTTCTCCTCGAGGAAATGTTCATGCTCCGGATGGCGGACGAAGGGCAGGTGGCCGTGAAGGACAAGGGCCACATAGCCTTGGGGGGAAGGGCTGGGATGGGTCATGGGTTGGAACCTTCAAAGATGAGATCCAAAACCCCCAAAAGGATCCTTCGATAGGGATGAACACAGATGAACAGGGATGGCCGGGAATGAGGCGGAAGAATGGGACGATCGGGTTTCAAAAGCCTTTCCGCCATCCCCGTCGATCCCCGTTCATCCCTGATGGATAAGGGTTCGATGGTCTTTTTATTGATGACGGGAAGCGGCGTAACGGTCCTCGCGGCCCTTGCGGCGCAGGACCTCCAGGCGGAAGGCCTCGGCGGAGGAAATGACACCGGCCGGGTGGGTGCGGACGCTTTCCACTTCCCCTTCCTCGAAATAGTCGAGGAAAGCCCGGGGGATCTCCTCGCCCGGGGCGCCCAAAAGGTCCGGGACCTGCCCGGGCGTCCAGGGCGCGCCCGGGCCCGTGTGCACCGGCTTGGAGCGGGCGTAAACGACCGTCTTGCCCGAGGGGGCCTTCTGGGCGATCTCCACCACGAAATTGCCCGGGTCGCCCGCCAGGTCCACGTAACGGTTCATCTCCCCGGGCTTCACCCGGATCTCCTGGACCAGTTGCATCTGGCCGTTGGCATCCTGGCGCAGCAGGCGCAGGACCATGACGCTGTTGGGATATTCCTCCATCAACTGGCGCCGGACCTCCTCGGCGCTCTCCGGGGTCACTTCCCAGTAGGTGAAGATGCAGTTGGGATCCCGCACGAAGGCCACCATCTGGGTCTCGCCCTTGCGGGGCAGGCGGCGTAGAGCGGGACCGGCGGGTTCCTGGACGGCCTTTTCCTTCTTGGGCTTCGGGGCCTTCACCACCTTGGGTTCGACCGATGCTTTTTTCGGCGCGGCGGCCTTGCGGGCCCGGGGTTTGGGAGCGGCCTTGGCTCCCGCCTTGTCGGTGGCGGCCGGAGCCGTCCTTCGTTTGCGGGGTGTGGCGGGTTTTGTTTCGGAAGTCTCTTTCTTTTTACGGGGCATGGCGGCCCTCCGGAGGATTGATGGTTCATCATCCCCATTTACGATTGTTTTGACAAGCACCCGGCTCCCGGGCGGGACCGGTTGAAAACGTTGCCCGGCCGGGAAGTTTCTAAAGCGTTAAACGGTCAACGAAAAGGCTTCCGTGGCCGGTAAAAACCTTTTAGGGCTTCCCCGTCGAATGGCGGACGATGAGTTCCACCGGCACCTGCTGGGCCCTGGGGGCGGCTTCCTTGGCCTCCATCAGTTCCAAGAGGCGGGTGACGGCCATCTTCCCCATGAATTCCTTGGCGGGGCTCACGGTGGTCAGGGCGGGGTCCAGGTAGGATCCCATGGCGATGTTGTCGAAACCCACCACGCTCAAGTCCCCCGGCACCGACCGCCCCAGCTCATGGGCCGCCCGGATGGCCCCGGCGGCCATCTCGTCGTTGGCGCAGAAGACCGCGGTGAGCTTCTTGTTGCGTTTGAGGGCCTCCTTCGTCCGTTCCAGCCCCGCCGGGAAGGAAAGGGCCCCTGCCTCCAACACCAGGCCGGCGGAAGCGTCCAGGCCCACCTTGGCCATCCCCGCCGCCCAGCCTTCCCGGCGCTGCTCGATGGAGGGCCGCCCCTTGGCGATGGTCAGGTGGCCGATGTGCTTATGCCCCAGCTGGGCCAGGTGCTCGACGGCCAGCATCCCGCCTTGCCGGTTGTCCGCGTGGATGGTATCCACCGCCTTCAGGCCGGGGAAATTGTCGATGGCCACCAAGGCCAGGCCCTTCTCCTGCAGGTCATAGACCATACGGGGTTCGGTGCGGCCGATCAGAAGCACCCCGTCCACGTTCTTGGCCCGCACGATCTTGGGCAGGCTGGCCTTCCCCTCGTAGGTGGACTCCATATAGGAGAAGAGCAGGTTGAAATCCTTGTCCATGGCCTCCTTGACGATGCCCTCGATGACGAAGGAATAGAACTGGTTGGAGATGATCTTGTCCTCGAGATAGAACACGACCCCCAGGTTCTTGGTGCGCCGGCCCGCCAGCCCCGCCGCCATGGCGCTGGGGTGGTAGTCCAGTTCCTGGGCCACGGCCAGGACGCGCTTCTTGACCTCTTCGCTGATGACCACGTCCGTGCGGCGGTTGAGCACGAAGGAAACGGTGGTGATGGAGACGCCGGCCTTCTTGGCCACGTCCTTGATGGTGGGATGGATGCCCATGGGCCCTCCGGATGGATTCGGGATGGGCCATGGTACTAAAAGTTTTAGTAAAAAAAAGGGAGGCGTTGGGATACCCGCCGGACGGACGGTTCCATCCCCCGGTGGACCGTTGAACCGGTCAAACGAAGGGGATCTCAGGCCCCGCGGGAGGCGTCCCGTTCGACCACCAGTCGGCTCAAGGCCTTGAACTCGGGGGTGCCCGCCTTCCCGGCCCATTCGAAAAGAGCGGCTTCCGAGGTCGTCAAGACGACGCCCGATTGTTCCAGGCGCTTGAGGGCCATGGTCCGGTCCTCCTCGAAGCGGCTCCCGACCGCATCCGCCGCCAGGAAGACCAGCAAACCCGAGGCCAGGAGGTCCAGGGCGGTCTGCTGGACGCAGACATGGGCCTCGATGCCGCAGACCAGGACCTTCTTGATCCCCTTCGCCTTCAATCCCTCCACCCACCCGGGGACCTGCGCGCAACTGAAATCGAGTTTCTCGGAGCGGGGCGGGAGTTTCTCGGCCAATTCGGGCAGGGTCGGACCCAAGCCCTTGGGATATTGTTCGGTGGCCAGGACCGGCACGCCCAAAAGGCCCGCCCCCTCGAGGAGGAAGCGAACATTGCGGACCAGGGCTTCCCGGCCCTGGATCTTGGGCACCAGTTTCTCCTGGACGTCGATGACCAGGAGCGCGGTGTCGGAACGGTTCATCAGGTAGGGGCTTCGCATGGCTCTCTCCTATTCCCCCTTGATCCAGACCAGGGCGATCTTCTTGAGCACCTTCCCGTCCTTCACAAAGCGGGCGAAATAGGTCCCCAGGGGCATCAAGCGGCCTTCGCCATCGGTCCCGTCCCAGGTGATCCAGGCCTCCTTGGTGAAGGTCACCTTCTTATCGTAAAGGACCTTCAGGACCCCACCCTGGGCCCCCAGGACTTCCAGGCGGTAATGACCGGGCCCGTCCGCGAAACGGACCTGGATGTTCACCGGCGGATCGACGAAGACGATGGTCTCCGGGGCGGAGGCGGCCCGGACCGGCTCGGGTGTATCCGTGGCCTGGGGCCGCGCCGTGAAGGTCGCGGTGGGTTTCCCTGGGACACGCCGTACCGGGGTGTCGGTGGGCTCCGGCGGGACATATCGCGTGGGAGTGGGCGGCGGCGGGGCTTTGCGGCGCGGGACGGGGGTCGCGGTGGGCCGGGGCGGGGGCGGCACCGCAGTGGGGGTGCGGGTCAGGGTCGGCCGGGGACGGGGGGTGAAGGTGGAAGTGGCCGGGGCCATGGGACGGGGGGTGGAGGTCCAGGTGGCCGTGGGACGCGGGGTCGCGGTGGGCCGGGGCGTCCAGGTGGGAGTGGGGGACCGGGGACAACCGGGTGCGGGGATGATGTCCAGGTCGAACTCGCGGCGGAACAAGCGCCGGTCCTTTTCTTTCCCGTTCACCTCATCGAAGGCCAGCAAATAGGGGATCACCTTGCCGTTGGCCGGGTCCTGGAGCCGGGGCGTTCCATCGGTGAAAGGCGGGCTCAGTTTCGCCGGCTCCCAATTCGCCGCCGAAAAGCCCGGGGAGTCCCATCCCTCCGGTTCCTGGGCGGGACCGGGAACGAAAAGGGCCTGGTGCTGCCCGGTATCGCCCGAGGTCAGGACCATCCCCTTCCCATCCGAGAAGGCCAGCTCCAGGAGATAGGCCGCCCCGACCTTGTTGCCCTGGACCCCCGCGGCGCTCTTGCTGACCACATCGTTCTCATAACGCAGGGTCAGGAGGTTCTTGGCCCCGAAATAGCAAAGGGCCTGCGGCGACAGCTCCAGGGTGACGCTGTGGTCCGAGGAGCGCATATAGGGATCCTGGCTGACCAGCAGGTGCCCATTCAGGCGCGTCTCGGTGAAGTCGGTGGCGCAGACCCGCAAGGTGGCCCGGGTCAGGAAAAGGCCTTGGGAACGGAGGGGGGACAGGCTCACGGCCATCAAGGCCAGGACGGCGTAAAGGGCGGTGGAACGCAAGGAAGGCCTCCGGGAAAGTTCGGGGCCTACTATAACGCCGGGCGGGGGGTTTTTGAACGAGAGGGGGGAGGCTTTAGCGCAGGACCACGAACTTCACGGTCTGTTTGCCCATCAGGCCGCCGTTGGCGTTGAGCATCCGCACCACGGCGATATAGGTGCCGCTGGCCAGGTCGGAAGCGTCATAGGGCGCCATCCCGCTGCCTGCCGGTCCCGGCTGGTGCCACAGGAGCTCGCCCGCCAGGGTGTAGATGGAAACATCGAGCGTGGGGTTGAGGGTCGAGGAACTGTGGAAAGTGACGACCATGTTGCCCGAGGAGGCCTTGAGGATGTTCGGCCAGGCCGTCACTTGGCCCAGGTTGTCGTTGCGGTGGGTGTCCATGACGGAGACCTGTTTGGCGAAGGTGGTCTCGCCGCCCTGCCCGTCGTAGGTGTGGACCTCCACCAGGTATTGGCCGCTGGAAACGAAGGCCCCGTTGTCCGCCGTCCCGTCCCAGACCAGGGTGGTCCCGTTGGAAAGGGTGAGGACCAGTTGGTTGGGGACGTTCCCCGCCGGGGCGGCCCCGGGCAGGAGCAGGGCGGTCGAGAACTGGATCCCGTTCATGCTTTGGCCGTTGGGATCGTCGGTATAGGCGTAGAGGTGCTTCACGACCTCGCCGGTCTCGTTGTAGATCAGCAGGGTGCTCTTGTAGAGGGCCCGGCTGACGCCGATCTTCTGGGTCGTGGACTTGTCCACGCCCTGGCTGTCGATGTTGTCCACCTTGATGTAGTAGTCCCCGTTGGTCGCCAGGGATCCGTTGGTCGTGGTCCCGTCCCAGGATCCCACGAAGAAGCTCCCGTAGTAGATCGAGATGGCCGAATTGGGCCCGTTCAAACTGGTGATGGTGCTGGGGCTCAGCGAGAAGTTGAGCAACGGTTGGGACAACTGGGTGGTCAGGACCAGCTTGACCAGTTCCCCGGCCTCGTTATAGACCCCCACGCGCACGGTGTAATCCCCGATGACCTGGAAGCTGGCACTGGCCGTCACGGGCAGGCCGTTCTGGAAGGTCAATTGGGCGTTGTTGGTGGGGGTCAGCCCGCTCTTCAAGAGACTGTTCACCGTGGCGGTGTAGGTCAGGCTGTAGGCCCCCGGCGCCAAGGAAGAGGGTAGGGTCAGGGTCAGCAGGGAAAGCGCGGGGTTGTAGGAGGCGGTGGTCCCGGCCGGGCCCGAAAGGAAGGAGCCGTAGGTCACCTCGGCGGGAAGGGTGTCGAGGATGACCGTATTGGAGACGTTGTTGCCCGTCACGGTGACCGCCAGGGTATAGGTCACATTGCTTCCCGACTGGGCCTTGTCGGGCGACACCGACTTGGACATGGCCACTGAGGCCGGCGGGGTCGGCGTCGGGGTGTTGGTTGCGGTGTTGGTGGCCGTCGGGGTGAAGGTAAAGGTCGGGGTCGGGGTCGGGGTGAAAGTGTTGGTCGGCGTGAAGGTATTCGTGGGGGTCCGGGTGAACGTGAAGGTGAAGGTGTCGGTGGGTGTGAAGGTGGAGGTGGGGGTGTTGGTGACGGTGGGCGTGGCCGTGAAGGTATAGGTGAAGGTGGGCGTACGGGTGTCCGTGGGTGTGGCGCTGGGAGTGGCTGTGGCGCTGTTGGTCGGCGTGTTGGTCGGGGTGAAGGTATTGAGCGGAGTATTGGTCGCCGTTTCGGTCGCGGTATCGGTCGGGGTCCGGGTCGGGGTGGCCGTTCCGGTGTCGGTCGCCGTGTTGGAAGGTGTCGCGCTGGGAGTGGCCGTGGCGCTGTCGGTCGGGGTGTTGGTCGGAGTGAACGTATTGATCGGGGTATTGGTGGCGGTCGGCGTAGCGGTTGCCGTCGCCGTACGGGAAGGGGTCGATGTGTTGGTGTTGGTGGCCGTGTTCGTGGGGGTGTTGGTCGGGGTGGCGGTGTTGATCAGGGTATTGGTGGGGGTATTGGTCGGCGTGAAGGTGGCGCTGTTGGTGGGGGTATTGGTCCGGGTGGGTGTCGGCGAGTTGGTGGGTGTGTTCGTGGGCGTAAAAGTGTTGATCGGGGTGTTCGTAGCCGTCGCGGTCGGGGTCTGGGTCGGTGTGTTGGTGGACGTAAAGGTGTTGGTCGGGGTATTGGTCCGGGTATTGGTGAAGGTATGGGTGGGGGTGCTGGTCGGGGTCGGGGTGATCAGGGCCGTGTTGGTCGGGGTCGGGGTAACGGTCGGTGTATGGCTGGGGGTCGACGTAAAGGTCTTCGTGTTCGTATTGGTCGGTGTCGCCGTCGGGGTGTAGGTGGAAGTCGCGGTGGGGGTATTGGTCCGGGTAGGCGTAAAGGTGTTCGTCGGGGTATTGGTGGCGGTGGGAGTGTTCACCAGGGTGTTGGTCGGCGTGTTGGTCGGTGTGTTGGTGCGGGTCGGGCTGGGGCTTGGGGTATTGGTCGGGGTAAAGGTGTTCGTCGGGGTATTGGTGG
>DASZRK010000038.1 GCA_035549195.1 bacterium | reverse complement strand
CGGGGACTCATGGGAGACTGCCGGGGTCAACTCGGAGGAAGGTGGGGATGACGTCAAATCATCATGCCCCTTATGTCTTGGGCTTCACGCATGCTACAATGGCCGGTACAGAGGGCTGCGATACCGTAAGGTGGAGCGAATCCCTAAAAGCCGGTCTCAGTTCGGATTGGGGTCTGCAACTCGACCCCATGAAGTCGGAGTCGCTAGTAATCGCAGATCAGCAACGCTGCGGTGAATACGTTCCCGGGCCTTGTACACACCGCCCGTCAAGTCATGAAAGTCGGTAACACCCGAAGCCCATGGCCCAACCCGTTTGGGGGGGAGTGGTCGAAGGTGGGACTGGCGATTAGGACTAAGTCGTAACAAGGTAGCCGTACCGGAAGGTGCGGCTGGATCACCTCCTTTCTAAGGAGCATCCTCACGAGGCCGGTCCTTTCGGGGGCTGGTGGTTCGTGCAGGGGCCACGTGCTCGGCGAGTGTCCGGGTGGTGGTGCTCATGGGTGGAACGTCGACGACAGCTCGCTGGCGGTTCGGCCGGCTCGTAGTACGCCTCGTACGTTCGCGTGGGGGGAAGGAACCGGGTCGGGTCGGGCTGTGGTGGGCGTCGAGACACACTGTTGGGTCCTGAGGGAACAGCCGCGCAGGTGGCGTGTTCCGTCGGACCGGCTCCGTGAATCACTGGGTCCTCCCGTGGGAGGGTCCCGCTCCCCTGGGTGGGGGTGCTGCTCTGCGTGTGGGGTGGGGTGGTCGGGGTCGGTCGGGGGCCATCGTCTGGCCACATCTGCTGTCGGCCCCCGGATGGGGGCCGGTGGTGCTGGTGGCCGGGTGCGGTGGTGGGCCTGGTCGTTGTTTGAGAACTGCACAGTGGACGCGAGCATCTTTGATTTTCTGTGGTTGAAGTTTGTAAGGGCACAGGGTGGATGCCTTGGCACCAGGAGCCGAAGAAGGACGTGGTAGCCTGCGATATGCCTCGGGGAGTTGGCAAACGAACCGTGATCCGAGGATCTCCGAATGGGGTAACCCCGTACCAGTCATGTGGTGCGACCCCCGCCTGAATGTATAGGGCGGGTGGAGGGAACGCCGGGAAGTGAAACATCTCAGTACCGGCAGGAAGAGATATTCCGTGAGTAGTGGCGAGCGAAAGCGGATCAGGATAAACCTGGCACGTGTTCAAGCCGGCGGGCGTTGCGTGGCAGGGGTTGTGGGACCTCGCTGATGGTGCTGCCGCACCATCGGGCAGTGAGAAAGTCGTGTCATAGTCGAAGGGTCTTGAATGGCCCGGCACAGAGGGTGGTACCCCCGTAGACGAAATGATGCGGCCTGCCGTGGGTGTTCCCGAGTAGCTCCGGGCCCGAGAAACCTGGAGTGAATCTGCACGGACCACCGTGTAAGCCTAAATACTACCTGGTGACCGATAGCGGACTAGTACCGTGAGGGAAAGGTGAAAAGTACCCCGGGAGGGGAGTGAAATAGTACCTGAAACCGTGTGCCTACGATCCGTCGGAGCCTCCCTAGCAGGGGTGACGGCGTGCCTTTTGAAGAATGAGCCTGCGAGTTAGTGGTGCGTGGCGAGGTTAACCCGTGTGGGGAAGCCGTAGCGAAAGCGAGTCCGAACAGGGCGTGTCAGTCGCGTGCTCTAGACCCGAAGCGAGGTGATCTAGCCATGGGCAGGGTGAAGCGCGGGTAAGACCGTGTGGAGGCCCGAACCCACCAGGGTTGAAAACCTGGGGGATGACCTGTGGTTAGGGGTGAAAGGCCAATCAAACCTCGTGATAGCTGGTTCTCCCCGAAATGCATTTAGGTGCAGCGTCACGTGTTTCTTGCCGGAGGTAGAGCTACTGGATAGCCGATGGGCCCGACCAGGTTACTGACGTTAGCCAAACTCCGAATGCCGGTAAGGCAGAGCGTGGCAGTGAGACGGCGGGGGATAAGCTCCGTCGTCGAGAGGGAAACAGCCCAGACCACCAGCTAAGGCCCCCAAGCGTGCGCTAAGTGGGAAAGGATGTGGAGTTGCACAGACAACCAGGAGGTTGGCTTAGAAGCAGCCACCCTTGAAAGAGTGCGTAATAGCTCACTGGTCAAGTGATTCCGCGCCGACAATGTAGCGGGGCTCAAGCGCACCGCCGAAGCTGTGGCATCCACGCGTCGACCAGGCACCTCGGTGTCCAGGTGTGTGGATGGGTAGGGGAGCGTCGTATGGGCGGTGAAGCCGCGGGGTGACCCAGTGGTGGAGCCCATACGAGTGAGAATGCAGGCATGAGTAGCGAACGACGGGTGAGAAACCCGTCCGCCGAATGACCAAGGGTTCCAGGGCCAGGTTCATCCGCCCTGGGTAAGTCGGGACCTAAGGCGAGGCCGACAGGCGTAGTCGATGGACGACGGGTTGATATTCCCGTACCGGCGAAGGACCGCCCATACCGAGCCCGGTGACACTCACCACCTGGGCAGTGCGGTACTCCCTTCGGGGAGGCCGAGCTGTCCGGCTGGGACCTGATCCGGTAGTAGGTAAGCGTGTTAACAGGGGTGACGCAGGAAGGTAGCCCGGCGTGGCGATGGTTGACCACGTCCAAGGCCGTAGGCCGCAGCGCAGGCAAATCCACGCTGCACGAGGCCGAGAACCGATGGTGAGCGCACATGCGCGAACAGGGTGATCCTCAGCTGCCAAGAAAAGCCTCGACGCGAGGTCCTAGCCGCCCGTACCCCAAACCGACTCAGGTGGTCAGGTAGAGAATACCGAGGCGATCGAGCGAATCGTGGTTAAGGAACTCGGCAAAATGCCCCCGTAACTTCGGGAGAAGGGGGGCCTGATCCGTGAACGCCCTCGCGGCGGGAGCGGGAAGGGCCGCAGAGACCAGGGAGAAGCGACTGTTTACTAAAAACACAGGTCCGTGCGAAGTCGCAAGACGAGGTATACGGACTGACGCCTGCCCGGTGCTGGAAGGTTAAGAGGACGGGTCAGCCGCAAGGCGAAGCTCAGAATTTAAGCCCCAGTAAACGGCGGTGGTAACTATAACCATCCTAAGGTAGCGAAATTCCTTGTCGGGTAAGT
>DASZRK010000037.1 GCA_035549195.1 bacterium | reverse complement strand
GGACCAGGAGCGGATGGTCTCCGGGGAGGAAAGGCCGATCTTGATCGCGTCGAACCGGGGCGTTTCCTTCAAAAGAAGGGTCTCCAGATTCGGCTTCTTCTCCGACGTTGCGGCGGGAGCGGCCACGGACGCAGCGGCTTCCGGAGCCTCGGTCTTGACGATCTCGTTCTCGTTCTCAGGGGTGGCGGATTTGGTTTGGCTCATGGTTCCCCCTCCTTAATTACTGGAATTAGTGTTACGGATCAATTTGACGTCCAAGCACAAGCCTTGCAGTTCCTTCACCAACACATTGAAGGACTCCGGGATCCCCGGCTCAGGGGTGTTCTTCCCCTTCACGATCGACTCATAGGCCTTGGTACGGCCTTGGACGTCGTCGGACTTAACGGTCAACAGCTCCTGCAGGGTATAGGCGGCCCCATAGGCTTCCAGGGCCCAGACTTCCATTTCCCCGAAACGCTGGCCACCGAACTGGGCCTTACCGCCCAGGGGTTGCTGCGTGATGAGGGAATAGGGCCCAATGGAGCGGGCGTGGATCTTGTCGTCGACCAAGTGGGCCAGCTTCAACATATAGATGTAACCCACGGTCACCTGCTGGTCGAAGGACTCACCGGTCATCCCATCGTAGAGGGTGACCTTTCCGGTCTCGGGCAGGCCTTGTTCCTTCAAGGCCTTCTTGATCTCTTCCTCGCGGGCCCCGTCGAACACGGGGGAAGCCACGTGGTAACCACCCTCATGGGCGGCCCAACCCAGGTGGGTCTCCAGGATCTGTCCCACGTTCATACGGGACGGAACACCCAGGGGATTCAGGATGATATCGACCGGGCGACCGTTGGGAAGATAAGGCATGTCCTCGACCGGTACGATCTTGGACACGACCCCCTTGTTCCCGTGGCGACCGGCCATCTTGTCGCCCACCGACAGTTTGCGCTTCTTGGCGATATAGACCTTCACCAGCTTGATGACGCCCGGAGGCAGTTCATCGCCCTTCTTCACCTTATCGAGCTCGTTGTTCTTCTCCCGCTCGATCTCGGACACGCGGTTCTGGAGGACCTCATTGAGGCGCTTGATCTCCTCCTCGGTCTTCTCTTCCAAGGCGTTGCGTTCGCTCTTATTGAGCTCCTTGCCCTTCTCCTCGGCCTGCTGGCGCAGCACCTCGATCCGGGTCTCGTTCTCTTTCTCCAGCTGCTTGATCTTGTGGGTGGCGTCCTTCTCGATGGATTTCACCAGGGAGGCGTCCCGGCCCTTGATCTTCTCGTCCTTCTCCTTGCGCTTGAAGACCTTGACATCGATGACCTTGCCCTCGACGCCCGGCGGAACACGTAAGGACGCGTCGCGCACATCCCCGGCCTTCTCGCCGAATATGGCGCGAAGCAGTTTTTCCTCAGGGGTCAGTTCGGTCTCACCTTTGGGCGTGACCTTCCCCACCAGGATATCGCCCGGGACCACCTCGGCCCCGATGCGAACGATCCCTTCCTCATCCAGGTCCTTGAGGGCCTCATCGCCCACGTTGGGGATATCCCGGGTGATCTCTTCCTTGCCCAGCTTGGTGTCGCGGGCTTCCAGCTCGAATTCCTCGATATGGACCGAGGTGAAGTAATCCTCCCGGACCATCCTTTCGGAAATGATGATGGCGTCCTCAAAGTTGAACCCGCGCCAGGGCATGAAGGCCACCAGCAGGTTCCTCCCTAAGGCCAATTCACCCTGGTCGGTGGAAGGGCCATCGGCGATGACGTCGCCCTTTTTCACCTTATCGCCCTTCTTCACGATGGGCCGCTGGTTGATGCAGGTGTCCTGGTTGGAGCGCTTGTATTTGGTGAGCTTATAGATGTCGACCGACCCGGTCGAATCCACGTCGTCGGAAAAGATGATGATCTCGTCCGAGGAGACACCGGCCACAATCCCGTCGCGCTTGGCGATGACCAATACCCCGGAGTCGTATGCCGCCTTGTATTCCATACCGGTCCCCACGAAAGGGGCCTCGGTGCGGATCAAAGGCACGGCCTGGCGTTGCATGTTCGAACCCATCAAGGCACGGTTGGCGTCGTCATGCTCCAGGAAGGGGATGAGCGAGGTCGCCACCGAGAAGAGCTGGCGGGGCGACACGTCCATGTAATGGATCTCCTTGGGGGAAACCAAGGGAAAATCGTCCTTATAACGGGCCGCGATGATGTCCTGGGAGAACTTCTGGGAATCGTCCAAGGGCGTATTGGCCTGGGCGATGATGTAACGGTCGGCGTCATCGGCGGGCAGGAACTCGATCTTCTTGCCGACGCGGCCTTCCTCCACTTTGCGAAGGGGCGTGGTGACGAAACCGAACTCGTTGATCTGGGCATAGGTCGAGAGGGAGGCGATGAGACCGATGTTCGGACCTTCCGGCGTCTCGATGGGGCAGACCCGGCCATAATG
>DASZRK010000036.1 GCA_035549195.1 bacterium | reverse complement strand
GCTTCTTCAAGGCCCGGACGGTCCGGGCGATCCCACGGATCTTCGGGATGAGATGCAGGCTCCTCTCCAGGTCCCGTACCCGCCAACCCGTCATTTTTTTCGTGACCCTTTTCGCCAGGGTCAGGTGGTCCATCCGGTCCTTCAACCATTCCTGTTCCAGGTATTCGAAAAAGGCCTCGTCCCCGGCCCGGCGGAAGAGGAACCGGGTGGTGGAAATGCCATAGGTAAGGGTCCCGTCGAGGTCGAAGAGGATGAGCCGGGTGGGGCGCAAAAGAAAAGGCCTTTCAGTTGTCGCTGAAAGGCCTCATTAAAGGATAGTTTTTTGGGATTTCAAGCGCAAAGGTCTAGTGGAGGACGACCACCTTTCCTTTGGCGGTCTTGATGAGGCTCCCTTCCTGGGCGCTGATGGCGTAGAGATAGAGACCGCTGGCCACGGGGCTCCCGTTCTGATTGTCCAAAACCCATGACAGACTGTTAGTGCCCGCTTGCCCCTGGATATCCCGGGCGAGGACCTTTTCCCCGGAAAGGTCGAAGAGGACCCAATGGATGGTGGAGGCCTGTTCCAATCTCACCAGGAACTTCACCTCTTCCCCATCCCGCGAGATGTTCGGCGCCGCCATGGCGAACGGGACCCTTTCCCGGTCGGATCCGGCGGTCGGGGTGGAGGTCGCCTTATCCTGGTCCCCGAGGACCATGGCCATCATCGAGCCACCATTGGGCGTGCAGGTCGGCAAAGGCCGGCAGGCGGGGGGTATCCCTCCTGAAGCGGTCACCAGGTTCCCCCTCAAGTAGACCGCATAATGCAGGTCGTTGGTATAGGTCGTTCCGCCCCCTACTCCACAGGGGCTGTACCATATGGAACTATTGGCGAAATTGGACCAATTGGACAAGTGCAGGGCGGTCTGGATATTGGCCCAAGTCACCCCGGCGGCCAGGGTCCGACTGTCGGTCGTCGATAGGGTGACCTCCCAATCGGCTTGATGGGTGCCGTCGGGTCCGCAGGCCGGGGAGAAGCTCAGCGTATGGACGGCCACTCCGGATACGGCCGTACAAGTGGAACCAAAACAACCGCCATAGTTGACCGCTCCCACCAATCCTTGTCCGGAAACATCGTCCACCCAGAATTTGATGGAGATGTCCGAAAGGGTGACCGGCGCGGTCCCCTTGTTGATGACCTCGAATTTTTCCATGGACTGGTTGCCGCCGCAGCTGCTGAATTCCATCAGTTGTAGGTTCGCCGTACTGGTCCCGCATCCGGTCCCTGATGTAGGGGTCGAGGTCTTCGTGGGAGTGTTGGTCCGGGTCGGCGTCCCCGTCCGGGTGGGTGTCTGGGTCCTGGTAGGGGTCGGAGTGATCGTTCCCGTATTGGTCCGGGTCGCGGTCAGGGTAGGGGTCCGGGTGAAGGTCGAAGTGGCGGTTTTAGTGAAAGTGCCGGTAACGGTGAAAGTGGCGGTCGGTGTCACGGTGAAGGTCCCGGTCGGCGTATAGGAAGGGGTCGGAGTTTGGGTGAAGCTTGGGGTGGGAGTGAAGGTCGCGGTCCAGGTGTCGGTGAACGTGGGGGTCGCGGTCGATGTAAAAGTGACCGTCGGGGTGAAAGTGAACGTACCGGTCGGGCTCGAAGTAGCGGTATCGGTCCAGGTATCCGTCGCACTGTCCGTGGGAGTGGCGGTGAAGACATGGGTCGAGGTATCGGTCGGCGTGTCGGTCGGGGTCCAGGTGGACGTGTTGGTGAAGGTCCAGGTCGAAGTGTCGGTCGGGGTATCGGTGGGCGAATCGGTAGCGCTGGCCGTGAAGGTCCAGGTCGAAGTGGAGGTATCCGTCGGCGTGGACGTTCCCGTCCATGTGTCGGTCGGGCTGGCCGTAGGGCTATAGGTCGAGGTGGGGGTCGGCGAGGGGGTGGCCGTCCGGGTGGAGGTCGGCGTGCAGGAGGCCGTGGGGGTGGAGGTGCCGTAGGCGGGTTCGCTGAGACATCCTCCAAAAACCTTCACCACGCGGTTCACCGAGCTGGCGTCGGCCAAATAGACATTACCGGACGCGTCCACCCCGACTCCGAAGGGGCTTCCAAAACCGCTCTTTTGATAATTGGATTGGAAGGTCCCGTCCGGGCCCCAAACCACGAAGGCCTGGTTGGCGTAGTCGGCCACGTAGATGTTCCCCGCCAGGTCGGTGGTCAGCTCCTGCGGCGTGTTGAGGGCGACCGAATTACCCGTCAGGACCGTGGCTTGGTCGTAATTGTTCGAACCGGTGGTGGATTCCCGGTACATCACCACGCGGTTATGGAGGGAATCGGCCACGAAAAGCCGTGGCCCTACCTTGGCGATGCCCGTGGGCGTGTTCAAGGCGGTCCCGCCCAGGGTCAGGATGACCTTGGTGTAGGTGGGGATCCCGCCGCAGGTCGCAGGCGCCCCATAGACATAGCGCACCAGGGAGTTGGTGCTGGCGGTGGCGGTAAGGTAAAGGTCCCCATTGCCGTCCACGAAAACGTCCCGGACAGTCCCAAGTCCATCGGTGGAACCAATGGTCGCCAGGACGGTCCCCGAGACCGGGTCCACCTTCTGGAGATTGCCCGTACTGTAATTGGCCACATAGAGGTTCCCGTCCCCGCCCAGGTTGATCCCTTGGGGTGACCCGAATTGGTTGCCCGCGCCGACCGTCCCCGTGAGGGCACCAGTGGTCAGGTCGAACTTGCGCACGCTGTTGTTGTCCGCCACATAACCCAGGCCCCGGCCGTAGTCGATCGCGATCCCACGGGCGACGGAGAGGCTGTTGGGGGTCTGGGTCCAAACAATGGTGCCACAAGCCAGGACAGGGCTGTTCGTGGGGGTCGGGGTCCAGGACCCCGTGGGTGTGGGTGAGGCCGTGGAGGTGAAGGTCGAGGTCCATGTCGAAGTAGGGGTCGGGGTCCAACTCGGCGTCGGGCTGGCCGTCGACGTGGGGGTCAATGTCGGTGTGGGGGAGAAGGAGGGCGTGTCGGTCGGTAAGGTCCCGGTGAAGGTGGACGTGGAGGTGGCGGTCGGGGTTGGGGTATGGGTCGAGGTTCCGGTAGGCGTGGGAGTGAAGCTGGAGGTGGGGGTCGAAGTGGGGCCCGGGGTACCGAAAGGATGCTGATAGATCAAGACCCGGTTCCGGTTCAGTTCGGTCACGTAAAGGTTGTCCTGATCATCGAAGACCGAGGCAAAGGATTGGGGACCATAATCGTTCAAATGGCCGACCGGATTGTCACCGGCGCCGGGGATATCGGGGGTCCCGGCGGGCCTCACACCGTTCAAGGGGTTTTGAATGATGACCGGGGGATATCCCCCGCTGGCCTGGCTGTTCGTCCCCACGACCATGACCGAATCGTCGGATTTGAAGGCGGGTTTCCAGAAGGATTTGTCGTAAAGGGTGGAGCCATAGGTCGTAAAGCTTCCCCCGGTCCCATAGACCCCGTCGGCCGGGATGGCGAAAACACAGCTGGGATTGTTCGCCGGGATCGATTTGGCGTCGTACCTCAATAGGCGTAAGTTCCCGAAGAATTCGAGCATATGATCCGATACGAAGAGGTCCCCGTGATGGTCCATGGCCAATTGTCCCGGGAAATTCAACGTGGAGGCGCTGGGGGAACCATTGCAAGGGGAGGAGGTGGCGACCCCATTGCAGTTGGCAGGGATAGGGCCCGACCCCGGGTCCGGTTGTCCCAGGATCACGTCCACGCAGGGACCGGGCTGGCCATTACAACCCAAGGTCTGGCCCCAGGGGTCGCGGATACGCATCACCCGGCTGTGCGGACTGTCGGCGATCCACAGGTTCCCCGCTTCGTCGGCGGTCAGTCCGGCGAGGCTGGTCCAGGGCACGGTGACGGTCTTCCCTAGGACCGGCAAGGGGGATGCGAGGGTCCGGACCGGGGAGGTTTCGGCCGCTCCTGGGAGCGGCAAGGGAAGACTATAGGCTTCCACCCGGGTCGGATTGGTGGCGTTCAGGGTCCAGAGGGCCGTCCCATTGGCGTCCAGGGCCAATTCCCCGAACCCCGCCGAATAGGAGGAATTGAAGACATAGGGCTGGCTGGTGCCCGCGTAACCGTCCTCGGGCTGGCCGTTGGAGAGCGCGGTCGGGTCCCCATTGGGCATGTTCCAAAAATGCAGGCGGATCCCGTCCGCCGCGATCAGTTGGGTCACTCCCGCCGCGGGAAGCGGTGCCACGAGAACCCCGTCCGGCACATAGAAACCAACGTCCCCGATCTTGTTCTGGGTGTTATTGGCACCGGTGGGCTGCTGGAAGATCGAGAGATCGTAGTTGTTGCTCCCCGCGGGATAGCGCAAAACTCCCATGCCCCGGTAATTGCTGATGTAAAGGTTCCCCACCCCATCGATGCCGGGAGAGGCCAGGCACTCGGGCGTATTGATGGTCCGGGTGGTGGTATAGGAAAAAGCGGGCCATGTCACCTGATAACGGAACATCTTGAACTGGAGATGGTCGATCACCCACAACCCCACCTGGGAGGTGTTGTTCATGGCGGGATCGATCTCGATCCCCATGGGGCCTGTGGAGCCGGAGACCACGATCTTTTGGGTGGCGCCATGGTTCGCGTAGACCGGGACCCCGGAACCGTCCGTTCCTGTCGGCTGGAAGATGGTCAACCGGCCATAGTAATTATTGGATTCCACCACATAGACATTGCCCGAATAGTCCACCCTCAACGCCAGCGGGTCGTTGAGGATCGGGAGGCTGGTGAGGTTGTTGACATTGGTATTGGTCCCGTTGGAGTTGAAATTGGCCTGGCCCAAAACCACGTCGGCCGTATGGGACGGGAGGCCACTTACGTTCGGGAAACGAAGGACCCTCTGGTTCTGGGAATCGGCCACCCACAGGTTCCCCCAACGGTCCAAGGCCACCCCCGCCCCGTATTGGGGGAGACCGCCCTCATCCCCATAGATCGTCGGGAAAAAACCGAGGTTCTGGTTCGTGGGCGTGGAAGGATTGTTGGCTCCCCCGTTGTCATAGGCCTGATAGTCGAATCGCTCGTTCCCGGACCCGTCCAACTGGCCCCAAACGTGGGAGGCCGTTTGGTGGGTGGAGAGGGGGTAATCGAACCGAAGGATCCGGTTGTTGATGTAATCCGGCACATAAAGGTTGCCAGCCGCGTCATTGTCCATATTGGCGGTGGACCAAGCCTCGGCGGGAGATTGGAGCATGTAACCCTGACCGCAAAAGCAGGAAGCGTTCGGGAGGACCGGGGGACTATGGAAACCGTTCGGGCTGTTGGACCAAAGGAAATCCTGCCAGAAAGAGTCGCCATTGCAGGAGGAATGGTTGAAATCGGGCTGGCCCAGGACCATATCGGCGCCCTGGTCGTTCCCCGCCGAACTGAGGTTATGGACAGCCAAGAGGCGGTTGTTGCCCGAATCCCAAAGGTAAAGGGTGTTGTGGGCGATGTCCACGTGGACGCTGGTGGGATTGTAGAGGTTCCGGGCGTTGGTTTCGTTGAACTTGGTCTCGGTGAAATCCGGCTGGCCAAGGATACGGTCGGCCCAAAGATCGCCCGATACCCCGCGGGGCGGGGTGGCGAAAGCCGGGGCGGTCAAAAACACCAAGAGCAATATTCCGCCCGTGGCGAGAGAGCCACGGCCCTTGGGGGAGGAGGAACGTTCGATTGGGAAGATACCCGATTTCAAGGAATACCTTTGGCTGATAAATAAAGCTCGATCGATTTGGTTTTGTCCTATTACCAGTGCCGGAGACCCGGCTTTATTCCGTTAAATATTTTTAAATAGAGGCCTTCGGGTTTCACCCTAAACAAGAAAGCCCCCGGTCTTGGCCGGGGGCTCCCGTTGGATCCTACCCTTTCGGTCAATGCAGGACCGCTACCTTGCCCTTCTTGACCTGAACCGTCTCGCCATCGTTTGCTTCCAGGATGAAGAGATAAAGGCCGCTGGCCACCGAGCTTCCCTGTTGGTTGTCCAATCCCCAGTTCAGGGTGTTCCAGCCAGATTCCCCCCGGAGGGTCTCCGAGAAGATCGTTTCCCCGGAGATGGCCAGAAGTGTCAAGTCGATCCGGGCCGGCTTCTCCAGATTCACGAGGAACTTGATGGGTTCCCCATTCCTCGAAACATTGGGAGCTACGACGACAAAATCATTTCTGTTTGGTGTGGATGTGGGCGTCGCCGTGGCCGTTTCTCTTCCATCCGGGACAAAAGTTGGAGTAGCGGTCGGATGCAGGTCCAGTGTAGAACTGTCCGCCCCTTCTTCCCCACCATCTCCGATTCCTTCACGAATTGCCGGAGAGGGCGTGCCTCCCGAATTCGCGGTACAAGCTATGTATTTTTTGACTTGATTAGAAACTTCACTTCCCGTGTAAACCCTTCTCCAGCTATCCACCGCGATGCCCGTACGTCCCGTATTGGGGCAGCTATCGATGACAGAACCCAAGGTCCCGGTGTGGTTCCCATAATTGAACACCCGATAGGTGCCGTCCGTGCACATGACATAAAGATGACCCGCGTAATCGGTGGCCATGAGCCGCGGTTGGAAGCCGGTCGCAACTCGCGCTAATGTGATGGATGAATCCGGATTGTAGGCTCGTGTCCCGACTCCGGTCTCGATCCAGCGTTGGATACGACTGTTCCCGGTATCCGCAATATAAACCACATCCTTGCCGGATAAGGCACCTCGAAGCACGACCACACCCTCAGGATTCCAAAGGTCGGAGATCCCGCTCATGTGATCAATGCCATTCCCCAATTTCGAGGTATAACTAAAGGTGCTGTTGATCGATGGACGATCAAAGCGTTGAACTCTGTCTCCTTCTTCGGAGACAAAGCATATGAGTCCATCGCTACTGACCCAGATCCCTTTCGGGTTCTGGAATTTTCCATTCCCTGTCCCTGATCCGCCAAAAGTCGAACCCGGAACCAATTGGCCGATCGAGGGATCATAGATAGAAACCTGATTTTGAAGATACTCCGCCAGATACAACAATCCTTGACCATCCAAGGTGATGCCAAATGGATTGGTCTGAGTAGCCAGGAACGCCCCAGGAATTCCTGTATTGCGATTGACGATCTG
Source organism: bacterium (assembly GCA_035549195.1). Classification (NCBI taxonomy): domain Bacteria; species bacterium. Next base: position 40,934 of record DASZRK010000036.1, on the reverse strand, counting down.
GATCCCACCAGCATTCGTCGTCGCCCCTCGTAAGGCGATATAAGCATCGGTTGCCCCTACGACGATCCCGAATGGTTGGGAAAGGCTCAATATCCCGCTGGTTCCCCAAGCCGTATCCAATGAGCAACAATTACTGCCAGGCGCGGGAGCCGTGGGTGGAGCCGGGAACGTACAGGCCAGGTATTTCTTGACCACCTTGCTTGTGTCATTCCCGCCATAAACCCTGCCCCAATCGTCCACCGCAATTCCGACCGAACCCGTGGTCGTACAGGTATAGATGGGATCGCCCCATGTGGAATTGTGGTTCCCATAATTGTAGACACGATAAGTGCCATCGGTGCCCATCACGAAGATATGACCCGCGTTATCCGTGGTCATAAGACGCGGCTGATACCCAGAAGCCACCGTCATCACCGCTTGGTAAGAGTGGCTATTGGCCGTGGTCTCAACCCACTTCTGGATCCGGTTGTTGCCCGTATCCGCTATATAAACCACGTCCCGCCCGCCCAGTGTAGCCACATCTTCGAACACCACGATCCCTTCCGGATTCGTGAATTTGTCCATAGTGGTCCCGAATGAACCAAAAACCACCGGCGCCGCCGTGAAATCGACCGTCGTCGAGGGGCGTTCGAATCTTTGAACCCGGTCATCCTCCCCGGCGACAAAAGCAACCAGACCCGCACCGTTCACCCAGATCCCACGTGGATTGGATGAGCCCCCAGTACTGAAGGATGCGCCGACTTTTTGACCTATGGCCGGGTCAAATATCGACACCTGGCTTTGGTCGTGCTCTGCCAGATAAAGCAGACCTTGGTTGTCCCGCGCGATCCCATAAGGATTGGAGGTTGTCGCGATGAACCCACCTGCAATGCCTGTATACCGGTTGACGATTTCGATACCGCCTAAAGCGCCTCCTGTACCATACATGACCATATAAGCGTCTTGGGGCCCGACCGCCAACCCATATTCAGGTCCCTTACCAAGACTGGTCAGATTCAAGCTACCACTGGTTCCCCAAGCCGTATCCAATGAGCAACAGTTGCTACCAGGCGCAGGAGCCGTGGGTGGAGCTGGAAAAGCGCAAACCGTGATCTTCTTGACAATCTTGGTCGTATCGTTCCCCGCGTAGATCATCCCCCAATTGTCCACCGCAATTCCTAAGGATCCGGACGAAGGGCAGGTATAGACGGGCGCGCCCCAAGTGGTCCCGTGGGTCCCATAATTAAAGACACGAAGGGTGTTGTCGGTTCCGACCAAAAAGATATGACCCATGTTATCCGTGGTCATGAGTCTAGGTTGGAACCCCGATGCCACGGTCATGACGAATTGATACGAATGGCTGTTTGCGGCGGTTTCGACCCACTTCTGGATCCGGCTGTTCCCCGTATCCGCCACATAAACCACATCCCGCCCTCCCAGCGAAGCCACATCTTCGAACACAACGATTCCCTCGGGATTTCTAAATTGATCGCTTCCACTTCCTTCGGTCGTCCCTAAGGTTGCCGAAGAAACCGTAAAGTTGGCACTTATGGAAGAGCGTTCAAAGCGGTGGACTTGATCGTCTTCACCAGTAACAAAAACCACCAATCCCGCATTGTTCACCCAAATGCCACGGGGGTTCGCTAATATCCCGCCCCCAAAAGAGGCACCGACTTTCAAACCCGAGACCGGATTAAATACGGAAGCTTGACCTTGATCATGTTCCGCGATGTACAACGATCCGTTTCCATCCTGGGCGATCCCAAATGGATTTGAGGTGGTTGGGATGAAATTCATGGTTGCTCCATTACACCGATTGACAACCTGGATTCCACCGCCACCATTGGTCGTGCCATACATGGCAAAATAGGCATATTGCGAGTCCACGACGATCCCCAATTCTGAGCCTAGGTTCAACGCACTAAAATTCAAGGATCCGGCCGTACCCCAGACCGTATCTAACTGACAGCAGTTGGGTCCCGGTACAGGCTGAGTACAAACAGGGATTGGAGTCGGGGTATTGGTAAAGGTGGGAGTGAAGGTGGGGGTGAAGGTGGGGGTAGGAGTAGGGGTAATCAACAAGTCATTTATCAGATTACATTTTGGGCTACCCAACCCCGTTGCCAAGTCGTAGCCAACGACCGCTGGATAATGCGTGGATGTTCCGTTATTACTGCCATCGGCGATGTCATGGAAGTCGTTGCTATAACTGGCTGGCACAGAAGCCAAGGCGTAAAGAGTCGGGTTAAAGAACCCCACAGGGGCTAATGCCACCGCAGCTCTCTTTTGGTTGACCAATGCCGTGAACCCGGCCCAAAGGGGGGCAGCGCAGCTTGTGCCACCTTCGTTATACAGGCCCCCATTGTTTGCCGTCACAAAGACATTGTCCGCAGTCATGGAGACGTCAGGCACATTACGGTGGAGGGTCGAACCGTAGTTGCTTGTCATCGAAATCCATGTTTGATAGGAAGGGATCGAAAGGCTCGTCATGATCCCACCACCGCTTCCGATGCCACCACCCCAGTTCCAGGTGGTTTCTGAAGAATAGGCCGCTCCAGAGCCGGTCATGGAAAGGGTGGTTCCTCCGACCAATGTCGTATAAAGCCCATCCCTGTTATCCACTGGGTCCGATGAATAGGCATCAGAATCGCCTGAAGCTTGGAAAAAAGATTGCCCTTGTACGGACATTTGCAGAAGCGCATTGGAAATGGTCGAATCCAGGAACCACCCCCAGGAACTGCTGACCTGATTCGCTTGAGGAACCCCGGCAGGTGGATTCGCCAAATTGACGAAAAGGCTGTCCCATCCCGCCGGAGTAGGGGGAGCTACATAAACATATATATTGGCCGATGGGGCCATGGACACTTGCATCTCAATATCGAGGCTTTGTTCATCGGTACTTGCCCCTGGTGCTCCCGTCGATCCGCCACACAAAACATTGATCGGAACATTGCTGGGAATGCCTGCAAAGCTTTCGTAGTTGGCGATATCGGAAGCGTAGTAGCCTTCCAATTGAATTGATGCAATATTTTGACCGCTACCGGTGAGAGATGGAAGACATGTTGGGTTCGAAAGGTAGGCATTCCGAAAATCACTTCCGATATAAGTTCCGGAAATTCCAGATCCCGCAAAAACCGTGGGGCCATTGGATGTTTTCCCACTCAAAGCACCACGCGGCATGGATGCAGACAGAACTGACTTAATATTCAAAAAATTCTTGGGTTGGGCGTAATTCTCCAAACCCGATATATGGGACAACGGCACGTCCAAGTCTATGGAGGGTTCGGCATCCGGAGCTCGAAATTGACTTCCATCAGATCTGCGAAAATGACGCAATTTGACATGAAACATCTTTTGGATCGCTTGGACGGTTCCATTTACTTCCAACAAGGTGCGGCCAGAATGAATTCCTGTCACTGAAAGGCCTTGAGCTTTGACAAAATCTACAACGGATCGATAATCCGATTCCGTCGGGCCAAAAAATGCCGTGAATTGTTCTTGGGTTAAGAAATGATGGTATTCTGGGCTTTTAGGGTCGTATAAATTCCTCAACAATTGATGCAAAACTTCCTGATTTCTTAAAGGTAATCCAATTCCCAGATCCAAACTTTCCGTAATGGGAACATCGCCTACAAGGGAGGCGTTCTGCATTTCACGGGGCAAATGTCCTTGCAACTGTTGTCGGCCTGAAGCCCACACGGATTGATCCAGCATAAAAAATAATAAAAAAAGCGCCAGACACATGGCCTTTTTAGATGATCCACTGCCATCCATTATCCAGGACATAAATACCTCGCTTTAAAATGTCTCCGTTCAATATCCTTCGTTCTCTTGTGTAAACCAACGCTTGAATATTCCAAAAAAAATACAACTGATCGAATATCTTCACCTAAACGAAAGAAAACGTCTTTTATTGTGCAATTTAGCTGGTTGTACTTCTTCGAAACTGTCGGCGGGTAAACAAAGGAGTCCGAGTTCTAGTGCAATACAATAAATTTTTTCGGACCCAGTTTTTCTTCCCGGCCCGAATCGTAATGGAGGGTGACCATATAGAAATAAACACCGGACCTGAATCCTGCGACAGAAATTGGGCTAATTTGGGTGCCGGATAGCTTCTGCTCCGTCACCCGGGTCACGATCTCGGCCTTTTCGTTCCAGACCCTCAGGTCCATCCGGCCCGGCTCGGCCATTTCATAGGAAACGGTGGCTTGGTCCCCCCGGACGGGTGATGGATATATGAAGAAATTCCCGGTCACGGGGTGGGGTGTGGGCGTATAGCCAGGATCACATCCCTGCAACAAAGTCACCGCCGATCCATTGATCTCGCTGACAAAGACGTTGCCCAGCCCATTGACGGCGATGCCGGCGGCCCCATTCGGCACCGGACAAGTGGTCCGAGCGCCTCCCAAACCATTTGGGAAGGTATTGAGCCTTTGGGTGCTGGCCGCTTCGGTCACGTAAAATTGACCGCTTGTGTCCGTATGGATGAAATAGGGAAAGTCGAAAGAATAGGTGGCGGCCGCTGAATAGGCGCTGGAAGCGTCAAAGACCACCACCCGGTTATTGACCGTATCGGCCACATAGACCATGTTCCCTTTTTTCTCCAATCCCGTGGGGGTATTCAAGCCTGTCCCGAAGGTCACAGCGGCCGAATAGGAAGTACCGGCGCCGTCATAGCGGTAGATATGGCCGTATTGGCTCGCGATGAAGACGGATTGGCTCACGCCCTGGTCTTCGACCCAGATGCCGCGCGGAAGATCGTAGGGCCACAGGTTGATGATGGTCGCGGAAAAGGAGAGGCCGGAACTGAATTTCTCGACGACATAATTGCTGTAATCCGCCACATACACGTTGCCTTGGTCGTCCAGGGCCACATCCTGGAGCTGGTTGAACCCACCGCCGCTCCAGGTATTGAAGGCCGTGACCGGCGCTCCCGCTTCCGTATAGACCCTCAAATAATTGTTCAGCCGGTCCGTCACGTAAAGCCGGTCCCGGGCCGGGTCGATCGCCATCCCAGCGGGCCCGTTCAAGCCCGAGATCTGGGTCAACCCCATGCAGCAGTCGGGGGTCGGGGTCTGGGCCAAGGCCGCGCCGGCCCATCCCAAGCCCATGCCGAGCACCAAGGCAAGTCTTCGATGGATCATGAGGGAACTCCCGGGTCCGATCGTGTCATGGCGCCAACTTGTACTTTTGGAGCCAATCGGCCAACCTCGTGTTGTCCGGCTGTAACTGCAGGACCTTTTCGAAACATGCCACGGCCTTTTCCTTCTGCTTGGATCCGCGATAGGCGTTCCCCAAATTCCACCAAGCGTTCGGGTCTTTGGGCGACATTTCGACCGCCCTCTCCAGGGAAGCCAGGTCCCCCGGCGCCGTCCCAGCGCCGGGGGTCGGAGTTTCATCGTCGGGCATATCGAACTGGACCACCAGGGAATCTTTGGGTAGTTCGCCCGCAGGCACCGGCGACGCCTGGCCTTGAGCGGTGGATTTGGACGTCAACGGGGCCGCTGGGGCCGCAGGAATGGGCGGGACCGGTGTCCCCTCTTGGGCTCGAGACTGGACCGACGGGACCAAGGGAACGCTCACGGGCGGCTGGGTTGGAGCGGCGTGAAGGGCCATGACAGCAGGCCCCTTCTTTTCGTCCTTCTCCTTGTCGGACCCTGGAAGGCCGGCCCTTCCCGCACCCGCGGACCCCGAGGACCCCAGATAGTAGCCCAAGCCGATACGATGGGCGATCCCCAGGTCCCCATAGGGGAGGAAAGCATAATCCAAGACAAGGTCACCGAAGTGGACCCCGACCCCCGCCGTCAAACCCGACAACCCATTGAGTTGGGGATCGGTCAATGGGAACTGGTAGCCCGCTCGCAGGAACAAATGATGCTGGTAACCGAACTCCGCACCGGCTTTCAGTCGGCTTTCCCCCCGGGATTCCCAGGACCCGCTCAGGGCCATCAAAAGGCCGTTGGCCCTGTCCAGGGCCAGGTCCTCGGATAGTCCCAACTCCAGGGACCCCGAGGGGCCGCTTCCGGTGGAAAACCAGGCCAGGTCGAGGTAGGAAACACCGGCCCGGAAACCCTGGGGGCCCTTCCATAAAAGACCGGCGCTGGAAACAAGTTCATTGGAGCCTTCCCCGGCATAGGTGTTCCGGGCGCCCTGGAGGGAAAGTCCCACCGCCAAGCCCTGCGCCACTTCCACACCCGCCCCAGCCCCCAGGCTCATTCGATCGGCCCCATAGGGACTGGTCAAGGAGCCTAGTCCATCCCGTCCTTCGAAGGTCCCATAATCCAGGTAGGAAGTCGAGAAGGCCAAGCCTCCCGAACCCGGCAGGGGGAATCCGGCGATGAACCGTTCCTGCAAGGTCCCCACCAACCCCAGATCGCTGTTGAACGAAAGTTGATCCTGGTCGAGGAACCCCAACCCGCCCGGATTGAACAGCAAGGCCGTGGCGTCGTCCGCGATGCCGGTGAAGGCCGCCCCCAGGGCCGAAACCCTGGCCAAGCCGGCCCCGTCATCGGGTCGGGTCGGGTGAAGGTAGGGATCATAAAAAGTCTGGGAGGCCGGGACGAACGACGGAAGGAGGAGGATCATCGAAAAAAAGAGGAATGTCCGGACGACCATCCGGTGTGTCCGTTCCCATGGGGGAAAAATATTGATACAGCTCATAGGAAAGTCCCTTGATCGAACCCGGCAATAAGGGGCTTTCAGGACCGGCACTTGGCGAAAGACCCCTCAAAGGACCTTTATTTATCACATTCAATGGACCATGGGAATAGACAAGTCCGGGGCCTTCATGGCCCCTTTCCAGGGGAAAAGCGCTATCGGATGACCACCCGTTTGCTTTGGGTCACCGCTCCCGATTCCACCTGGATCCGGTAGGTCCCGGGGGCCGCCTTTTGGCCGCTCCCCAGGTTCCCATCCCAATCGAAGGCCCAGGAACCCGGCGGAAGGGTTCCTTGATAGAGCAGGACCGCCTGGCGGCCTTCAGGGTCCAAGACCTCAACGGTCAGGTTCCCGGGCTTCGTCCGGTTCACGACCACTTCCAGGTTGGAATGGGTCCTATGGGCCGACGCCGGGACCGGGGCCAGGAGGGCGGGTTTTGTCCCGGCGGAAGCCGGCACAGCGGGTCTGTCGGACAGGTCCCGGCCTTCCACATCCTCCTGCGGCGATGGGGCGTCCTCCCGGACTTCATCCGGAATTTCCTGCTCCCACCCCGGGGCGGATGCCTGGGCTTTCGAAGAGGGCGCGGGGGGACCGGAAACGGCGGCCGAAGGCGGGGATAGGGGGCGTTCCTTCCCCATCGTCCCCGCGAAATGCCATCCGATCCACCCCATCGAACCGACGGCCAAGGCCAGGGGTAACCATAATTTCATTCCCAGGCCCCCGGCCCCGGGGAACCCGGGCGGCGGAGGCGCGCCCGTCCATTGGGGCTCGGGCAAACCGTAATGCCGATAGGACGCCTCGGCGTGCTGGCCGAAGCGAAGGGCCTCCTCCGTGGAGGTCCTCAAGCGTTCCGCCAGCGCCTCCTCCTCGGATTCGGTGAGGTTCTCGCGGAAATATTTGATGATCAGGTCATCAGCCATTCGGTCGTTCCTTCAAAGCCTTCAAGAAAAGTTCCTTCAACGCCGCCTTGCAGCGGGACAATCGGGACATGATGGTCCCGATCGGCACCTTCAAGGCGTCGGCCATTTGCGCGTAGGACCTTTTTTGGACATCCCACAGGTCCAGGAGTTGCCGGCAAGGATCGCCCAAGAGCGCCCTTTGTTTTTCCAGCAGGTCCAATAGGACCTGCTTCTCGGCTTCCTCCTCCGGCCCGTCGTGGTCCCGCAGGGCCCCCGCCTGGGACGCCGCTTCCAATTCCTCCTGCAGGCTGGCCACCTGACGGCGCCTCTTACGGATGCGCTCGTAGCATTGGTACATGCAGATGCGGTAGAGCCAGTGGTAAAGGCTGGAACGGAACTCGAATTGGGGGAGGTGCTGGAGGGCCGCCAGGAAAACTTCTTGGGTCACATCCTCGGCTTCCGGGTCCCGGTAACCGAGCAGATAGACGCTGGCCCGGTAGATACGGTCCCGGTAGGTCCCGTAGAAATAACGGTAGGCCTGGTCGTCCTTGGCTAAGAGTTTTTGCACCAACTCGCGGTCTTCCAAGACCCGCTCCCTAAGATGGGCGCTCCAACGCCGGGCTCGCGGGTTCCTTACCTAACCAGTGGGCCAATGCGTGGTTTTATTCCCAAGAATGACTGTGGAAAACACCTGGAACACCAGGCGTTTGTCAGGTTCTTCTTACACTGGGGCAATAAAAAAGGGAAGGGGAATCTCCCCTTCCCTTCAGGACCGGACTTCCGGGGGCCGGCTTAGGCCATGTTGCCGATGACCGCCGTGGCGAACTCGGAGCACTTCACTTCCTTCGCTCCCTGCGTGAGCCGCGCGAAGTCGTAGGTGACGACCTTCTGGCCGATGGTCTTGTCGATGGCCTTCACGATCATGTCCGCCCCTTCCTGCCAGCCCATGTACTCGAACATCATCACGCCCGAGAGCACCACGGACCCGGGATTGACCTTGTCCAGTTTGGCGTACTTGGGCGGCGTGCCGTGGGTGGCCTCGAAGATGGCGTGGCCGAAGGCGGAGTGGAGATTCCCAAGACCAGGATGCTGTCGAGGCCGAAAAGGACGATGCGGACGGGTCGCAAAAAGAAAAGGCCTTTCAGGGATCGCTGAAAGGCCTCATTAAATTGGATTTTTTAAAGATTACAAGCACAAAGGTCTAGTGGAGGACCACCACTTTGCCCTTGGCGGTCTTGATCAGGCTCCCTTCCTCGGCGCTGATGGCATAGAGATAAAGTCCGCTGGCCACTGGACTCCCGTTCTGGTTGTCCAGATCCCAGGTCAAGCTGTTCTGCCCCGGCCTCCCTGAAATGTCCTTCGCCATGACCTGCTCCCCCGCCACGCTGTAGAGGATCAAATGGATGACGGCGTCTCGATCCAGATCAATCAGGAACTTCACCGGCTCCCCATCCCGGGAGATGTTGGGCGCCGCCAGGGCGAATGGATGGGCCACAGGAGTAGGTGTCGGGGTCTGCGTTTCAGGATGGCTTACGGTTTCCAACGAACCGCCACGCTTCTGGTTCGGGCCGGAATCTCCACAAGCACACCAAGTATCGACAGAACGATGGTTCGTATCGGTCAAAAGGACACAACCGCCTGAACTAACACCTATCCCCCTGATCGCCCCGAATTGATCCGGGTTCAAACCAGCGGTCCCGAAAGTTCCCAAAAGTACGCCTGAAGGCGTATAGGTCAAGAAGTGTGTCGCACCGTCCGATAAAACCAGTTGGTTCGTCCTATTATCAAAGGCCAAGTCTACAATGGTCTCTCCGCTGGGGAGGGGAAAGCTTCCGGTCTGAGCACCGGTCGACGCATTGAAAATGTAGACCCCGCTACCAGCCACATTCCCGACGTACATGTTTCCCGCCGCGTCGATGGCCAACCCCGCCATATTCCCGCCCATATTTGGGAAAGAAAAGGTATGGATCAAAACATGGGTTGAGTCGTAGACAAAAACCTGGGGAGTGTTCTGATGGCCGGTCAGGACGTAAAGATTGTCGGAACCATCCACCGCCAAACCCTCGATGAGGGAAAAAGGCCCCAAGGGTGATCCGATAGGTGTCCCGGTCGAGGTGTATTCCTGGACGCTTCGTTGGCCGCTGCCCGATTGGTATTCCACGTAGATATCCCCCAAACTATCGGATGTGATATAAGCACCTGCATTCGACGGTACCATCCATTGCGTCTGATAGGCACCACCGGCATCATATTTGACGACAACTGCGGGATCCGTGCTGAAGGGATTCGCCGTTATGTAAAGATTTCCCTGGGGATCGGAGGTAACGTCGTAAGGCCCCGCCATGCCACTGGTAGGTCCGCTCCCGACCGCCTGAAAAGCCGAGCTAAAGGCGTAGCAAGCCGTCGGGACACAGATCTGGGTAGGTGTGCTCGTTGGAGAAGCTACCACGCCTGGCGGGATACAGGCTGGACCGTATTTCATCACAGTACCCGCCCCGTAATCGGCGACATAGAGATTCCCCGTAGCATCTGTTCTCATCCCCGCCGGGTTCGAGAAACCACGGCCACAATCGGCGATAGGGCTCCAGGGGGTCGTGGCCGTGTCATAGATCCTGACGCTATCATCGGATCCATTCAGATAGAAATAGCGACCCGAGGGGGGCAGCGCCCCCATTTGGATCGGGGCCATTCCCGGAATTGCGACAGTGTCCTCAAAGGAATACGCCAAGGGGGAACTGCCACATGTCAGTTTCCATCTTTGGACGCGATTGTTCCCATAGTCGGCGACAAAGACCGCCCCATTTCGGGCCACAACGTCGATCACCAAAAAGAACTGGTCATCTGCGTTCCCCGTCGAACCCGTTCCCAAGATCGCTATTCGGGTCCAAACATTGGGGGAGGTCTCGTGGAAACGACGGACCGTGGCTAGGTCGCCCACATAGAGGTCTCCGTCATCGCCTATAGAGGCGCTTTCAACCGTATTCATCCCTGAATCGCTGATCGTAGAAAGGACAGCACCCGAAGTGCTATCCAATTCGAAAACGGCCTGGGCACCCGAATCGGCCATGAAAAGATGGCCCATCCCGTCGCTCCCCATATAATTCGGATTCACAAAATAAGGACTCGTGAATGTGTTTAGGAGCGCACCATCCAAAAGACGGTATTTAAGAACCGAACGAGAGGCGCGATCCGCCACATAAAGATAATGAGCATCTGTCGCCAAGCCAACCGGCCCTTGGAGACCCGTCACAAAGGATGTTCCCGCAGGACAGAAGCCGCAGGTGGGAGTGGGAGTCGAAGTAGGAGTAGCTGAACCCGTCGAGGTCTGGGTAGGGGTCCAAGTCTGGGTTTTGGTCGGCGTTCCCGATGGGGTTTTTGTGGGGGTTCGGGTATCGGTTCGGGTTGCCGTGGTCGTCACGGTACGCGTTGCGGTCCTGGTCGGCGTCCCCGAAAGGGTTTTTGTGGAGGTTCGGGTGGCGGTTCGGGTTGCCGTGGTCGTCACGGTACGCGTTGCGGTCCTGGTCGGCGTCCCCGAAGGGGTTTTTGTGGCGGTTCGGGTGACCGTGGCCGTCACGGTGCGCGTCGCAGTCCTGGTCGGCGTTCCCGATGGGGTGCTGGTCACGGTCTTAGTTGAGGTTTCCGTAGTTGTCCCGGTCGCTGTATGTGTGGGTGTTTGGGTCGCTGTCCAGGTAAAGCTATTGGTATAAGTGGCTGTCGGTGTCATCGTCGCCGTCTGGGTCGGGGTCGCAGTAGGCGAATTCGTCGAACTTTGTGTCGGCGTATTGGTCGCTGAATTCGTGACACTAGGGGTGACGGTTTGTGTGGGTGTGTTGTTCGCGCCACAAGGCAAGGTCGGCGTATCGGTCGGAGATTCGGTTACATTCCCGACAAAACAAGCCATCGGAGGGTCGAATTTAAGTACCTTCGCTGACCCGTAATCACTGACAAAAAGATTGCCGCTGGCATCCACCGTCAAACCAGCTGGATTGGAACCACCCAAGGGACAGGATCTTACTTGGGTCCAAGGCGTTGTCGATGTGTCATAAATACGAATGCTGAGGTCCGAGCCATCCTCATAGGCATAACGCCCGCCTGGAAAGAAGCCAGTTTGGATCGGCAGCATCCCCGGGGAGGCGACCATGGCCTCCCAGACATAGTTCAAGGGCGTGAGGTTGCATTGGGCCTTCCAGCGTTGGATTCTTTGGTTACCATAATCACTGATGTAAACGGCTCCGTTTCTCTCCACCACGCCCGTGACAAGATTGAAATGCCCATTATCGCTCCCCACAACCCCCGGGACCCCCAGCACTGCTATCTCGGTCCATGAGCCAGGGGAGGTCTCGTGGAAACGACGGACCGTCGACAAATCGCCCACATAAAGATCCCCGTCGTCCCCGATAGAGGCGCTCTCAACCACATTCATTCCAGCGTCCGTGATAGTGGAAATGATCGCTCCCGTGGAACCATCCAACTCGAACACCGCATGGGCGCCCGAATCGGCGACAAAAAGATGTCCAGCTCCATCCCCTCCCATGTAATTAAGGTTCACGAAAGCGGCATTGGCGAAGGTCGCCTGTAAGGATCCATCGGCAAGTTTATACTTATTGACCGCATGAGCTTGCCGGTCCGCCACATAGAGATAGGTAGCATCCGAAGTGACTCCCACGGGACCTAAGAGTCCCGATGAAATGAACGCCGAGCCGATTTGGCAATAGACGCATTGGGGAGTGGGGGTGAACGTTGGAGTGGGGCTCGGTATGGATGTGGGGAAAGGCTCCAGGTAGATACCGACGCGGCTCCGGTTCATCTCAGCCACATAAAGATTGTCTTGGTCGTCAAAGGTCAATGCCGGGCATTGGAAACCATAATCGTTGAGGTATCCGATCGGATTATCGCCCGCTCCCGGATCGTCCGGAATGCCCGATGGATTGATGCCGTTCCGCGGGTTTTGGATGATGATGGGCGGATGTCCGTTCATTTGGCTGTCCGTACCGACCACCATGATGCTGTCATCATGATTGAAGGTTGTTTGCCAGCAATAAGCCGCGTTATTCGCCCCTGGGACGCAGGCTCCCTCAAAGCATGGACGGTAAGCCGTAAAACTGCCGCCTGTTCCATAGATCCCATCCGCCTTGAGCCCGAAAAGGCAAGTGGGAAAATTTGGCGGCGTGAGTGTTTTGGAATCAAACCGGAGAACGCGGCAATTCCCCTGGGATTCGAAGGAATGATCCGAGATGAATAGGTCCCCATGGTGGTCCATCTGGATATACCCCGGAGCGTTCAATGTATGGTCCGAAGGAGTGGTGACATCGCAAGGCCCCAGGCCTGAACCAGTGACGTTCACTCCGGTCCCATTACACGCGGAACCGATCGGTCCCATGCCCGGATCGGGCTGGCCAATGACCATGTCCACGCAAGGCCCCGGCAACCCTCCACAGGAATTGGTCGCACCCAAGGGATCGCGGATCCGCAGGGCTCGATTCTTCCACTGGTCGCAGACCCACAGATCCCCATAATCATCCGCAGCCAATCCCCAAAGGTTGGTCCATCCCACCGTGATGTCCTTGCCGAGGACTGGTATCGGGTTCCTTCCGTCCAAAGTATCGTGAGGCGAAGTTTGGGGAGAGGTCATACTGAATGGCAGAAGGTACCTTTCGACCAGTTGATCGAAACCTTCGGAAGTGGAGTGAATAACCCAAAGATTGGTCACGGCCTGGACCGCCGTTTCATGAAAACCTGTTGCTTGGAAGGCAAGAGGAAGATTGGTTCCCGCATATCCATCCTCCGGCTGGCCATTGGCAAGACCGGAAGGTCCGCTGGACCCTAGGTTCCAAAAATGTAGTCGGAGACCATCCGCGACGATGATCTGGCTTTGGCCCTCGGCCTGGACCACGGAGATTCCATTGGGAACATACAAACCAACGTTTCCCGTTTTATTGGGAACAGGGAACCCAGCCGCCGGCATTTCGAAAATTTCCTGATAAGAAGAATATCCTGGAGCCTGGAACCTGGCTGTGGTGTGACTATTGGTGAAAGTACTGTAAATATCCCCATTCGCAGCGATCCCCGCCGATCCCCCGTTGGTCGGCACCGAAGTGGCAAGGTCCACCACTGACGTGATCACGGACGGGAAGCCGCCCGAAAGAGATACCTGGTAGGGGACCTGGGAAACGCTATTACTGATCCAGAGACTGAACTGGGTGGCGGAATAGGTGTTTTGAGGTGGTTCTATCGGAAAAGTAATGGTTCGAGGATCGAATTCCATTCCGGTCGCGACGCTAATACTTATCGGAAAGTGATAATCAGCGGTAGCGGAATTCGCATATTGAAACTGTGTGACCGAATTTACCCCACAGGTCATTAGATTTGTTCCCGTCGGATAAAACACCGAGATCCGTGCGAAGCTCCCATATTCCGCCACATAAACATTTCCTGAAGCGTCAATCCGGACCGCCGATGGACTCAGGAGATGGCTGTAATCGGAAGGACCGCTCGAAGGAACAGCGGTAGTAAAATTCGGCTGACCCAAGACCACATCCGCCTGGGATTGGGGAACACCCGTACAGCCCACAGGAAATCTGAGCACACGGTTATTGAGTTGATCCGCCACCCAAAGATTTCCGTTTCCGTCTATGGCGACCCCCCCTTCCCGGTCAAAGCTCAAGTTCGAGTTCGAGGGGGCACCTACGTGACCGGTCCCATCGTTGTTACCGGTCATCCCGTTAAAATTGGGCTGACCCCAAACGTAGGATGCGGATTCTCCGTTGGAAAAAGGGTTGTCGAAACGGAGGATCCGGTTGTTGAAAAGGTCTGGCACATAGAGATTTCCAGAGGGATCGACCGCCATATTGTTGATGGACCATGATTCAGCTGGGGATTGTCCAACATCACCGCAAAGACAGTCGGCAGTCGGAGTCACGGCAGGATTGACGGAAAGATGCCAATCGTAATTCTGGTTGTTTCCATCGTGGTTACAGGCGCCGTGGTGGAAATCAGGCTGCCCGAGGACCACATCGGCCCCTTGGCCAGGGGACGCGTTGGTAGCGTTATGGACCACTAGGATCCTGCTATTACTTGAATCCCAAATAAATAACCTGTCCCGCGCAGGATCCATGCAGGCGTTCTTCGGATCAAAAAGTGTTTTCTCTGTAATTTCGTTAAAGCACATCTCCTTGAAAGCAGATCCCGGAATTCCGTTATCGGCTTGGCCAAGGATCCTGTCCGACCACCAGTCTCCTGGTAATCCGTGAACAGCGAGGGTTTGGGAGAACACGGAACCAAAATTGAAAAAAAGGGCGGCGATAAGGGCCGCCCCAATCCTGCTATATCCTTTTATTAAAATACGGTCTGTCTGTTTCATAGGAAGTCACATTCCTTTCCACGGGGGGAAAGAGGTTTTTAAACGGATATCATGTCGTCCTATTGCACTCGTGAAAGAGTGGCGGGAAGGGTCGGGCTTATTCCAAAAATTCGAAAAAATTAAGGGAGAGTTTTCACGGGAAATCTAAAAGGCGAAGGAATTCGGACAGAATTTCAACAAAGCTACCGGATCTGGATGCTCTTCCTCTGGCTAAAGGAGCCCACCCGAACTTCGATCTGATAGAACCCGGGAGCGGCCAACTCCCCATTGGCTAAACGGCCGTCCCATTCAAAGACCCAATGACCGGTGCCAAGGCTCCCGGAATAAAGCGGTGTCACTTCTACGCCCCGGGTGTCGAACACCTTCACTTGCAAGGGACCTGGATGGGTCAGATGGACCTGGACCGAGACCCCCGAATAGTGGGCTTTGGGGTCCTGGTCCAAATTGATGGGGCCCCGCGCCGCCTCGGTCCGAGGAAGGGCGGGGGAATTCACTTCCGCTTCCGATGGTACCCTGGCGCCGACCGGGTGTTCCGAGGATCGGGGCGGGGAAATGGCCCCATCGGAGATAGCGCCTAGGGCTCCAAGATCTTTCTCACTCTCCCTGATTTTCTCCGATTTCCCGCTCACCCCGGGATCGGGGGCCCCTGTATCCCGGTTTGGTTTTGACGGGATCGGGTCGACCCCTTGGTCCAACCTCGTTCCAACGGATGCCACGGAAATTTGGAATGGACGAAGGGCCAAAAACACCCCAGCGGCGCCTAAAAGCAAGGCCAGGCCCATCCAAAGGCCCCAAGGAGCGGGACCCGGAGCTTCCGGCGGAGGCGCACCGGGACCGCTCGGCTCCGGGAAACCATAACGGACATAAGCCGCTTCGGCCAAACCGGCGAATTTTTCCGCTATTTCGTCCGAAGCCCCAAGGGACTCGCTGAGGACTTGTTCCTCTTCGTCCGTCAGTCCTTCCGTAAAAAATCGCTCCACCAGGTCAGGCATGTTCGCCTCCCCGGAGGACCTTTATCACTAGTTGCTTCAACGCTTCCTTGCACCGCGCCAAACGGGACATGACGGTCCCGATCGGAAGTTTGAGCGCTTCGGCGATCACCGCGTAACTCTGGTCCTCCTCATCCCAACGCCTCAAGATCCCTTGGCAGGGTTCCCCCATCAAGTCCCTTTGGGCGCGGACCAACTGGACCATCCTCCGGCGCTCATCCTCTTCCCGCCTCTCATCCTCCCTATCGTGCATCATGGAAAGGGACAAGGCCTCGAGTTCCCCCTCCAATTGGAGTATCTGCCGTTTCCGTTTGCGGATCCGCTCGAAGCAGAGGAAGACGCAGATACGGAAAAGCCAACGGTTCAGGCTGGAACGGAATTCGAACTCGTGGAGCTTGCGCAGGGCCACAACGAAGGCTTCCTGGGCCACGTCCTCCGCTTCCGGGTCCCGGTAACCCAGGATGTGGTTGCAAGTACGGAAAAGTTTGGGGTGGTAGGTCTTGAAAAAGAACTTTTCCGCCTCTGGGTCCTTGGCCAGGAGCTTTTCAACCAGTTCCCTGTCTTCCAAGGATGTCTCCGTCTCGTCGGTTTGGGGTCGGATGGGGGCCATACCCATAAGTGGTGTCAAAAGACCTATTTATTCCAAAGATGCTCTTATCAAGGTTTTTGGGCCCTATATCGATCCAACCAGCCCCGGAGGACCTTATTATCAGGCCTTAATTCCAAGGCTTTCTCAAAACAATCGATCGCAAGCGCCTTTTGGCGGAGCCGGTAATAGGTATCGCCCATATCCCACCAGGCTTTGACATTTTTGGGGTCCTGTTCGACCGCCTGCCGGTAAAGTTTTATCGCCTCCGAATAACTCCCCTGTCGGGCCATTTGTTCCCCTTGGGATAGGTAATCATCGGGGATTTCAAAGCTCAGGGTCAGGTTGTTCTTTTTATCGGCCGCCCCTTCCATCTGGGGTTGGATCCCGGCGAGCGTAGGAGGGGATTGGACGAATACCGTCGTCGGAGCCTGGGAAGATCCCCCTTGGTCCTGGGAAACAGCCCCCGAAGGATCGGCCAACGATCGGTCGACGGGAACCCGTCCGGCCCCGCTTTCTTCCGTCCCCTGGGAAAGGATCGCCCCCTGGCCGGCCTTTTCGGGGACCAACGCGCTTTGTTCACCCGTGGGTTCAGGAGGATTCTCTTTATTTTGGACCGTTTCCTTCGGACCCAAGGAATAGCCAAGGCTGATGCGGTGTGAATCCCCCAGGATCCCAGCCGGGGAATAGGCGTAATCAAACCGCATTTCCCCCAGAACCATGCCCGCCCCCAGGGCGGCGTTCGAAAAACCACTGACCCCATGATCGTTCAGGTCCGTTCCATAACCCGCTTCCAGGAAATAGGATCCGCCCAAGGACCATTCCATGCCGGCTTGGAGATGATCCGATCCATTGGATTGAAGGGAACCCCCCAGGGCGATCAATAGTTTGGAACTACCCGGTAACTCAAGGTCCTTCGAGATCCCTACTCGCAAGGCCGAAACCAGGGGACTTCCGCCTTCGACCCATCCCGGAATCAAGTAATCCAATCCCAACCTCAAACCCCTCTCGAATTCCCATAAAGTCCCACAATCGGCTTGAACACCGTTCAGGACCGTTCCCACTAGGTCCTGGCGTGAAAAATGGACTCCCGCGCCGGCCGAAAAACCCGGAAAGAGGTTCTTGCCCCATCCTCCTTGAACCTCCACGCGGTCCGCCCCATATCCCGTGGTGACCGACCCCAATTCATCCCTTCCCTCAAAAGACCCGTAATTGAGGTATCCCACCCCCAAACCGGCCACTCCCGCCTGTTCCAAAGGAAGACAGAAAATGGCCGCGCCCCGGATCGAATCCAAGTTCCCATAAAAGCTGTCGAACTCGACCTGGGCTTGGGTCAAATGGCCCAGTCCGCCCGGGTCGAGGAAAAGGACCGATGGGCCATCCGCGACCGCGGTCAGGGCGGGCCCGAATACCACCGCTCTCACGGAAGTGGAAGCAAGCACGTCGGACGGCCTTTCACCCGCCACGGAATAGAAGGTCTGGGAGGTCTGGGCCAGGAGGGGATCCGTGAGCATGGACATGACCAAAAGGAAAAGCGGGAAACCGGGGCCCTTCCAGGAAGCAGGGGTCGCCATGGACCTACCGGACCACGATGAATTTACCGCTCTTCAGCCGTTCCGACTTTCCGGACCCATAGCTCAAGGTCACGGAATAGAAGTAGACCCCCGGGGCCAGGGCGGAACTTCGGAAGGGGGTGGTTTGCGGACCGGCCGGCTTCTGGTCGGTGACATCCGCGGCCAATTCGCCGCTTTCATTGAAGATCTTCAGGTCCATCGAGCCACTCTCGGCCATGAAATAGGCGAGCTTGGCCTGGGGGCCCCGGATGGGGGAAGGATAAATAAAGCACCCACCAGGGACCAGGAACGAAAGGCCGCCGGGATTTGGGGTGGGTGTCGGGGGGGCACCAAATCCGCTAAGGACCGTGACCGCCTGGTCATTCGTCTCCGTAACGAAGATATTGCCGTTCGAATTCAAAGCGATCCCCCATGGCGTTGAAAGATGGCATTGTTGGGGAGCTGTCCCGAATCCGGACGGAAAGATGTCCAAAAGGGAGGCGTTCGCTTCGGTGACATAGAACCGTCCGGATGCGTCGGCCCGTACCGATTTGAGGTCCCCAATGCCTGTGTAAAGGGTGGTCGGGATGTAGTTGGGCAGGTCAAATCCCATGATCCGTCCCCCATCATCGGCCACATAGATCCGGTTACCCACCTTGGTGATCCCGGTGGGTACGTTCAGGATGGCACCCCCGAAAGTGGCGACCGCGGAAAAGGATCCGCCGGAGACGCTGTCATAGCGGTAAACGCCATCGTAATGGGTCGTGATGAAAAGGGATTGGGTCGTGCCCTGGTCATCCACCCAGATCCCCCGTGGATAGCTGAGGACCCCTGCCCCGATGGTGCGGATGAAGTTCAAGTTCGGGTCGAATTCATCGATCTGCGCGTTCACCCCGGAGTTTCCATTGTCCACGACGAATATATCCCCCAAGGAATCCAGCACCACATCATGAGGAAGGGAAAAGGAACCACCTGTCCAAGAACTGATGGAAGTGACGGGTGTTCCATCTGCGCTTTGGAAGAGGCACAATTTTTGGAAACGGTCGACGACATAAAGGATACCGTTGGAATTATCAAGAAAAACCCCGACCGGCTCTTGGAGTCCGGTGAAAGGGCGGGAAATCCCTTGGCAGGGGTCCGGCGTGAAGGTCGGGGTCGCCGTTTGGTTGTGGCCGATCGCCGGCAGAATAAGGGAAAGCAGGATGGCGCCAAAAAAAGGTGAACGCCTCTTCATTTAAAGTCCTTGGATAGTGAAAGGTCCCCTCTAGACGGGATTAATTAACTTTATGTCCGTTGATTTTTCAAGGAAATTTGGGCCTTGATCTCGGGGAATAAAAAAAGGCGGAGGGGATAAGCCCCGCCGCCTTTTTCGGACCCAAATGGACGACTTTTAGGCCATGTTGCCGATGACCGCCGTGGCGAACTCGGAGCACTTCACTTCCTTCGCCCCCTGCGTGAGGCGCGCGAAGTCGTAGGTGACGACCTTCTGGCCGATGGTCTTGTCGATGGCCTTCACGATCATGTCCGCCGCTTCCTGCCAGCCCATGTACTCGAACATCATCACGCCCGAGAGCACCACGGACCCGGGGTTGACCTTGTCCAGATTGGCGTACTTGGGCGCCGTGCCGTGGGTGGCCTCGAAGATGGCGTGGCCCGAGACGTAGTTGATGTTCCCGCCCGGGGCGATGCCGATGCCGCCGACCTGGGCCGCCAGGGCGTCGGAGAGATAATCGCCGTTGAGGTTCAAGGTCGCGATCACGTCGAACTCGTCCGGACGGGTCAGGACCTGCTGGAGGGTGATGTCGGCGATGGCGTCCTTGATGACGATCCCGGCGCCGCGCTTGCCCTCGGGGATCTTGCACCAGGGCCCGCCGTCCAGCTCCACCGCGCCGTATTCCTTCTTGGCCAGGCCATAGCCCCAGTCCCGGAAGGCGCCCTCGGTGAACTTCATGATGTTGCCCTTATGCACGAAAGTGACGCTCTTCCGCTTGTGGCTGATGGCGTACTCGATGGCCGCCCGCACCAGTCGTTCGGAGCCCTCGCTGGAGACCGGCTTGATGCCGATGCCGGAGGTCTGGGGGAAGCGGATCTTCTTGACGCCCATCTCCTTCTGGAGCCACTCGATGACCTTGCGGGCCTCGGGGGTCCCGGCCTGCCACTCGATGCCGGCGTAGATGTCCTCCGTATTCTCACGGAAGATCACCATGTCCACCTTCTCGGGGTGCTTCACGGGGGAGGGAACGCCTTGGAAGTAGCGCACGGGGCGCAGGCAGACATAAAGGTCGAGCATCTGGCGCAATGCCACGTTGAGGGAACGGATGCCGCCGCCCACCGGGGTCGTCAAAGGCCCCTTGATGCCCACCAGGTATTCCTTGAAGGCCTCGACCGTATCGTCGGGGAGCCAGTTCTGGAATTTGTCGAAGGCCGTCTGGCCCGCGTAGACCTCGAACCAGGAGATCTTCTTCTTGCCTTTGTAGGCCTTCTCCACCGCCGCGTCGAGGATGCGCACTGAGGCCCGCCAGATGTCCGGGCCCGTGCCATCGCCCTCGATGAAAGGCAGGATCGGATTGTCCGGGACCTTCAGCACGCCGTTCTGGATGGAGACTTTTTCGCCCTTGGGCGGCTTGACGTTCTGGTAACTGTAGGCCATGACGGCTCCTTGAGGGTTTTATTTAGGAAGAGGAACGCGCAAAAGGATAGCGGTCGGCAGTTTAGGCCGGGGCCCAAAAACGGTCAAGGACAACGGTCCCATAGTGCAAAGGATCGGGATCCAGTGAACTTAGAACCGGTTCAAAATGACGGACGTTGAAGGAGCGGCAAAGGAAGGAAGCCGACAACGGCGACGGGGACGATCAGTCCTGAGGAAGGTTGCGGAAATCCTCGGCCTTGAGGCCGTGCTTCTTGAGCTTGCGTTGGAGCGTCTTGGGGGTGAGCCCCGAGAGTTTCACCACCTCGGCTAGGTCGCCCCGGCTCTTGGTGAGGGTTTCCACCAGGTAGGCCTTCTCGGTGATGCTCATCAGGTCGTCGAGCTTTTCCACTTTCGGGGCACAGGAAGGAAGGTCCAGCCGGTCGATCACCGGCCCTTGGGCCAGTAGGCAGGCCCGTTCCACCAAGGTCTCCAGTTCCCGGATATTGCCGGGCCAATCGTAGGTCATCAATTGGCAGAAGGCCTCCTGCCCCATCTTCTCGGCGGGCGACCCGGTGAGGACCCGGTAGGTCTCGATGAAGTGCTGGGCCAGGAAAGGCAGGTCCTGCTTGCGGTCCCGAAGGGCCGGGAGACGCAGGGTCCGGGAAGCGAAGCGGTTGAAAAGGTCCACCCGGAGCACTTCCTGGTGGACCAGGGCCTGGATGTCCTGCCGCGTTCCGGCCACCACCCGGGGGTCGTCCGGGGAGGCGTCGGCGAGCCGTTCGCCCAGTTTCCGCTGGCTGGCCTCGCCGAGCGCGCAGATCCCGTCCAAGTAAAGGGTGCCGCCCCGGGCCTTCTCCCAGGCGCTGTCGGGCCCGAAAAGACCCTCGGAACAATCGCCCTTCGGGTTATCGACGCAGTGGAAGACCCGGAAAGGGCCGTGGGACCGGGAACTACGCTGGTGCAGGGCTTGGGCGAAGGATTTTTTTCCCGTCCCCTTCTCGCCCTGGAGCAGGACGGGCTTGCCGTCGTTGGCCCATTCCGCCATGGTCTGGAAGACATGGGCGAAGGCCCGGTCCCGGCTGGAAAGCTTGCCCGCGTTCTGGGGCAGGGCCTGCCCCTTGGAAAGGGGCGTCACGTCCCGCACCATCTCGACGGCGAAGGAGGCCTTTCCGTCCTCCCCCTCGAGCGGGAAGATCGTCACCTCGAAGTCGCGGTTCACGCCGTCGAGGGTGAAGGTGCAGTAGGTGGTATGGGAGCGGCCCTGGCTGAAGACCTTGTCCATGTTGCAGAAGAAGCAACGGTCCTTGAAGCCGTAGAAGGCCTGGTGGCAAGGCTGGCCCCGGAGCTCGTTGAGGCCGGCCCCCAGGGTCTTGCGGGAGGCGGCGTTGGCATAGACCAGGCGGTAGCGGTCATCGATGATCTTGACCGATTCGGGCATGCCGTCCAGCACCTGCTGGAGGAAGGGTGCCTTGGTATAAAGCGCAGGAGGGCGGGCTCGACGGGGGCTCACAGGACCTCACGGGATCTGGGAATGAAAAGACCCGGCGGGGATATTCTCCCATACCAGGTCTTCACCGTCGTTTTCATTTTGAAAAGGACCACGCCTGCCGGACCGCCCTTAGATCTTGGCCGGGGCGGGGGCCAGGGGCGCCAAACGGGCCTGCGGCTTTTCCGCCTTGGGAGCCTCGGTTTTCTCGGGGGTACCCTGGTGCTTCAAGCGGCGCTTCAGGTCCAGGAGCTCCTTGCGGTCGCGGGCCAATTGGTCCGCCAGTTCCTGCTCCTCGCCGAAAACCTCGATGGCCTTGTCCAGGACCTTGAGGGCGTCCTGCTGGAAACCGGCTTCTTTTTGGAGGATCCCGGCGAGCCCATGGGCCCCCTCTTCCACCGTACCGTCCAGGTTCAGGGAAACAGGGATCCCCGTCAGGTCGAAAAGGGTCTTCACCAGGGCCTGGTATTGGCGTTGGGCCGTGGAAAGCAGGTTCCACAAGGTCCGGGCCGATGTCTCATCCTCGAACTCCAGGTCGGTCGTGGAAGCCGAAAGATGGAGGACCCGGCGATAGTAGGTCTCCAAAAGCTGGAAGAGAAGGGATGCCTTGCGCAGGGTGATCTTGCTGATATGGGTCTTGTTGTTGAGCAGCAGGCGTGTTTCCCGGATCTTCATCTCGCATTGTTCCAACAGCTCACGGTTGGCCCGGGCGTCCCGGGGACTGATCCTTAAGGCCCGGCTGGCCAGATGCTGGATGTTCTTCTCCAATCGATCGACCGTCTCCATCAGCTCGAACAGCGAAAAATAGAAGTTCATGACTTTTCTCCTTTGGCACTTCCGTTGAGTGAATAGGGAGGATTTGAGTTGGAGGTTACTATAGGGCAAATGTTCCTATTAATCTATACTCACACGTAAACTATGCATAAAATCGTTATATTTAAGGGAATAATGACCATTGGCCAATAAAATTTGGACAAATTTGTCCTTTTTGAGTCAATTTTTACACTGTTTTTACACCTCCTTCTTTCCAAGTTCGTCCAGGAACCTTGGATCTTGGAATCTTGCATTCCTGCCTTCCCTCTCCAATGATGACGCCCATTCCCACCGGAGGTTCCCATGCTCAAGGAAGGTCAAAAAGCTCCCGATTTCACCCTGTCGGACGACCAAGGCCAGGAGGTCTCCCTCTCCGACCTGAAGGGCAAGACCGTCGTCCTTTATTTCTATCCCAAGGATATGACGCCCGGCTGTACCCAGGAAGCCTGCGACTTCCGCGACCATTGGGGCGCGGTCAAGAAAAAGGGCGCGGTGATCCTGGGGGTAAGCGCCGATCCGGTGAAGCGACATGTCACCTTCAAGGAGAAGTACAAGCTCCCCTTCACCCTCCTGTCGGACGAGGATCTCAAAATGTTGAAGGCCTATGGGGTCTGGCAGAAAAAGAAGTTCATGGGTCGGGAGTTCATGGGCATCGTCCGGACCACCCTGATCATCGACAAGGCGGGCAAGGTGAAAAAAGTTTGGTCGCCCGTGAGCGTCAAGGACCATGTAAAGGAAGTCCTGGAGAACCTATAAGGATCCACGCGCGCCCTGAGGGACCCAGGGCCGCTCGAGGGGGCGAACGTAAAGGAACTGCCCGGGAACCTTCGACCGAAAGGTCAGAGGGCCCGGTCGTTCCCGTCCCGGGCGGCTTGGCGGCGCGGGTCCGTGATGGGGAGATAGTCCAGTTGGACATCCCCCAGCACCGAGACCTGGCAGGACAGGCGCCAGTTCGGTTGGGCCCCGATGGCCTTCAGCGTCTGGGCTTCCCGCTCCTCGATAGGCGACAGGTTCCCCATCCCCTCCAGGACCTCCACCAGGCAGGTCGCGCAGACCGCCCGCTCGCAACGGTAACGGATGGGCAGGTCGTAACGGAAGGTGGCGTCCACCAGGGTATCGTCGTGGTCCACTTCGCAGGACTGGCCGGTCCTTGGAAAAACGATTCGAATGGGGGATGATGGTCCGGTCACGGTCGATTCCCTGATCGCTGGTCTTGAAGAACGGCCGTCCAATTATAGGACCGGCCAAGCCCGGAGGCATCCATGGTCTTCTTGCGGTTCCTGAACTTCTTCACCTTCATCTTCTGGTACGGGACCATCCTTTTCTTCACCTTCGTCCAGGCGCCCGTCCTCTTCAAATCCCTCTCCCGGCCCCTTTTCGGGGAGGTCCAAAGCCACCTCTTCCCCGTCTATTACTTGATCGGCTACGTTTGTGGCGCCGTGATGGTGGTCACTTATCACATCCTTCACCCCTTGAAGGATTATGTCCCCCAGGATTGCGTGCGCATCACCGCCCTCTGCCTGATGCTCCTCTTCTCCCTGGCCCAAGGCCTTTGGGCCGGCCCCAAGGTCGCCAACCTCCGGCTGGAACGCCAGGCCGCCGAGGAGGCCCTGCAAAGGACCAACGCCTCCGCCGACCAGGAAAAGGTCGCAGCGCTCTCGAAGGAATTCGGGAAGGCCCACGGCATCTCCAGCCTGGTGAACCTCCTGGTGATCATCGCGGGCTTCGTCTACCTCCTTTATTGGTTCCAAGAGATCCGCCCTTGAAGGACCGGAAGGGCCCGGGCCGGATCCTCCTCGTCGACCTGCTGCGCTCCTTCGCCATCCTGACGGTCATGGTCCATCACCTGGGCTTCCAGTACATCACCGCCCCGGCTTCCTCGCCCATCCTGGACCGCCTCTGGTACCGGCTCTGGATCAACGGGGGATATGGGGTGACGGTCTTCTTCGTGCTCTCGGGCTACGTCATCACCCGGTTGATCGCCCAAGGGTCCCGGGGGCTCTTCGATCCCGACTTTCGGGAATTCTACTCGAGACGCGCCGGCCGCATCCTGCCCCTCCTGGCCCTGACCGTCCTTTGGGGGGCCCTCTTCCTGGCTTTTCCCTGTCCCGGCCACCCCTATGAATATGTCTTCCACCATCCGGGAGCGGTCTTCAGCCTTCCTTTCTGGCTCTCCATCCCCACCTTCACCTTCAATTGGTTCAAACCCCTCTGGCCCGGGGCCTCGCCCGATTACGGGCTCCATTGGGATATCCTCTGGTCCCTCTCAGTGGAAGAACAATTCTATTTCGCCTATCCCTTCCTGCTGAAAAAGCTGGGGAACGAGAAAAGGCTGAAGGCCTTCCTCCTGATGCTCATCTTCTTCCCGCCGGTCTTCATGGCTGCTCGGACCTTTTATTTCCCCCATGTCGAAGTGCCCATCCTGGGGGGGCTGGCTCCCTTCGGGGCCATCGCCACCGGCTGCCTTCTCGAACTGGCATCCCGCCGTTTCGGGCCCGCCCTGGAGAGGCACAAAGGCGTCTCGGTCCTGACAACCCTCGCGGGCCTTTCCCTTTTCCTCGCCGCCTTTCTCCACCAGGACTACAAGGCCGATTTTTGGGGGCATATCGTGGGATCTCCCTCCATCACCTGGGGGGTCTTCCTTTTCCTTCTGGGGGGCTTCCACCTGGACCTTTTTCGCTGGCCGATCTGGAAGCCGCTGGCCCTTCCGGGGATCCTTTGTTATGGGGGCTACCTGCTTCACCCGTTGTTCTTGTTCCTCTTTTGGCCCCTGATCTCAGGGATGGACGGGTTCCTGGCCTACGCGCTTTACGCCGGGGCGACCCTGGCCCTCGCCTATCTTTCCTATCGATTCTTCGAGGTCCCGGCCAACCGTTGGGTCCGCGGCCTCTTAGGAGCGCGCCGCTCTTGATGCGCTTCGCTCCCCCTTTCTTGGGTTGTCTTTCCATCGCGATGTTCCTGGGAAGTTGCGCGCCCAAGACCCTGGTCCGCCCGGACCCGCCCCCGGTGGTGGAGACGGATGGGACCGCGCTATGGGAAGAGGTTCTGCGAAAGGATCCTTGGCGCCTGGACGCGCGCTTCCGGTTGGCCGATCTTTACGGGGAAAAAGGTCGTTTCACCCACGCGTACGATCTTTGGGTCCAGACCCTTCAGATGGAGGACCGGTACCCGGTTCGTTTCCGATGGGAAAAGGGCCCACCGCCCCAACCCCCTTCCCACCTCATCACCGACCGCCTGCAAGAGGCCATCGACCGGGAATTGGGGCTGGAGAATGAGGAAGCGACCGAACGGGCGCTTCGGCTCGCGAAGCTGGGCGCCACCTATTTCCCAACGCGGCGGTCCTTTGAAAGGGGGCGGGCGGTCTGCTACGCGAGGCGGGGGGACCTGAAGGCGGCCCTCAAGTGCCTGCTGAGGCTCCTTCGAAAGGACCCCAAGGATCCGGCGACCCTGCTGACCCTGGGCGAGGTGCTGGAGAAAACCGGTAAGAGGAAGGAAGCCGGGATCTATTACCGGGAGGCCGCCGGGTTTTCGGGCCCCGAGGCCGAAACCGCCCGCGAGAGGCTCCAGGGATTCTGAACCCTCAGCCCCAAGGCCGCGCCGGGTAGGCCTTTTTCACGGTCAGCTCGCGCAGGCGCGCCTGGACCCTGGCCTTGTCCTCGGGATAGGTCACCCCGAACCATTGGGACCGGGTCGGCAAGACACGGACCCCGATCCTTTTTTCCGCCAAGGCCTGGTCCACGACCCGGGGGATGAGGAACTCCGACTTCGGCTCCCGGCCCCGGCTTTTGAGGAATTTCACCAGTTCCCCATCCAACAAGGGGAACAGCTCCGGGGTGAAGCCCCACATGTTCATCGAGACCGTGGCGGATGGCCCCAGGGGATGCTTCCTTCCTTTTTCATCGAGGTAGTGGATCGAACGGCCCGTTTGGGCGATCCGGGTCCTCTCCACGACCTTCCTTAAGGACCTGCCCGGCCCCAGGACACAGACGCCCCGGGCCACCGTGCCGTGCTCCGAGAGGGTCTTGGAAAGAGGGAACCCCACCATGGCGAAGGTGGGTTGGGGACCGGTCGGGACATGGGCCAGGAACTTCCCCAGGGTCTCGAAGGAACCCCGGCCATAGAAGTCGTCCGCATTGATGGCGGCGAAGGGTTCCCCGACAGCTTCCCGCGCCGCCCAGATGGCATGGGCCGTGCCCCAGGGTTTCTGGCGGCCCGGGGGAACAGGGAACCCCTTGGGAAGAAGTTCCAGTTCCTGGAAGACGTAGCGGACCGGGGCTTTCTTTTCCCATTTCTTCCCGACGAGGCGGCGGAAATCCTTCCTCAGGTCCTTACGGATGATGAAGACGACCTTCCCGAACCCGCTTTTAAGGGCGTCGTGGATGGAGTAATCGAGGATGGCGGCCCCATGGGGACCCATGGCCTCCATCTGTTTGAGGCCGCCGTAGCGGCTCCCCATCCCGGCGGCCATGATCACTAAACTTGGTTTCAATCCATCCTCCGGTTCGAAGGTCCAAATGATGTTCGATGATGCAATGCCTATCACGAGCTGCCAGCTATCAGCTGACAGCTGTCAGCTTTCGTTAAGGAACTTGGCCCCTGCCGCGGGCGAGAACACATAGCTCTCGGGCCTTCGGCCGAAACGTTTTTCATAGTCCTGCGAGACGAAGGAGATGAAATTCTGGATGACCGCCTCGTCCTGGGGGACCAGGTGGACCGTGCAGCCCCCGAAACCGCCCCCGGTCATGCGGGACCCCTTCTGCAAGGGGTGCTCCTGGGCCGCTTCCACCAGCGCGTCCAGTTCGGGGCAGCTGACCTCGTAGTCGTCCCGCAGGGATTCGTGGGACTCGCGGAACAAGGTCTTGATCCGGCCCAGGTCCCGGTTCCGGAAGGCCTCCACCGCGTCCAGCACCCGCTGGTTCTCTCCCACCACGTGGCGGCAGCGCTTCAGGACCAAGGGCTCCACCTGGGCCTGGTGCTTCTCCAGGTCGCAGAGCGACAGGTCCCTTAAGGAAGTGAGGCCCGGCACGAAACGGGCGAACTGGCGGACCCCCTCGGCGCATTGCTGCCGCCTCACGTTGTAATCGGACGAGGCCAGTTCCCGCTTCACCCCCGTGTTGAAGACCACGGCCTTAAGGTCCTCCCCCAGGGGCACCCAGTCGTATTCCAGGCTCCGGCAGTCGAGGAAAAGAGCGCAGCCCTGGGCCCCCAAGTGGGAAGCGAACTGGTCCATGATGCCGCATTGGACGCCCACGAACTCGTTCTCGGCCTTTTGGGCCAGCCGCACCAGTTCCAGGTCATCCAGGGAAAATCCGAAGAGCCGCCGCAAGAGGACCTCGCCGGCCACTTCCAGCGCCGCCGAGGAGCTCAATCCCGCGCCTTGGGGCAGGTCCCCCAGGATGAGCGCCTCGAAACCGCCCAAGGGGCGCCCGCTCTGGCGCAGGCCCAAGGCCACGCCCTTCATGTAATCGGCCCAAGGATGCTCGGGGTCGGGGCGCAGGGGCTCCAGGAGGAACTCCGCCCTTTGGCGGTAGTCGGCGGAATGGAGGAGGACCTTGGCGTCGTCCCGCCGGCGGGCGGCCATCACCACGCCCCGGTCCACCGCCATGGGAAGGACGAAGCCTTCGTTATAGTCGGTATGCTCCCCGATGAGGTTGACCCGGCCCGGAGCGGATACCGTGACCGCCGGCTCCCCCCCGAAGGCCTCGAAGAAAAGCGCGCGGGCCCGCTCCGCTAGATGCGGGTCCATGTCAGTTGGCTGAGGGGCCGGCGGGCGGCTGTTGCCTGCGGCGTTCCTCGTCGATATAGCGGATGGCCGTGGAGAAGGCATGGGCGGGGGCCCCAGTGAGGGCGCTCAGGTCGTTCGTCTTCCCGATCTTCTCGTAATATTCCATCAGGCCGCCCAGGACCAGGATGAGGAAGAAGAGGGAGGGATCCGACAAGGTCTTGATGAGGTATTGGAAGAAGAGGATGGCCGTGGTGGGGTAATAGTGCCCCTCATCCCCCGTGGGGAGCTGGATCTCGGCCAATCGGGAGCCTTCTTCCTGCATCAGCCGCAGGAGCACTCCTCGCTCTGGCTTTTCCGGCAGGTCGGTCAAAAGTTCCTGCCCGGGACCCAGGATGGCGGGACGCTTCAGGCCCTGGGGCGTCACCGTGTCCCCCATGGCGGTCTGGACATATTGAAGCAGCATCGGCGCCTGTTTGTTCTCCCCCAGGAGGAAAAGGATCCGCACCAAGGCCAGGGCGAAGAGCTGGATGGCGTCCCTTTCCCGGGACAGGGCTTCGGGCTCGGGGCTTTGGTAATCAACGAAGGCCTTGAACCGGCTTTCGAAGACCACCCGGGCCAGGCCGATCTCTTTGGGGGTGGGTTCCATGGAAACCTTTCATGGGGCGACGGGCCCATCATAAAGGGTGGGTCCGGGGATGGAAAGCCGGGGAGCTTAAGGGGCCGGTGCGGACTCGGCGGAGGTGGGCGTGGCGCTGGGCGCGGCCTCGGAGGATTCCAACAGGTCCCCAGGCTGGGAGGCGGCAGGAGCCGCTTCGGAGGCCGCCGCCGGGTCCTGGGCGTTGTCGGCGCCGTCATCATCCAAAGGAATGTCGGTCGCGGTCGGGGTCTCCGTCGGTTGGGGACGGGGGGTCGGGGCGTGGGTCGGTTCGGGCGCCGCCGGTTGGGTCACGGGCGCTGGCTTTCCGGCCGGGGCCATGGCCGCCACGGTCGGGGTCGGCGAAAAGGTGGGAGGAATGGACAGCGTCGGGCTGGGGTCCACCGGGACGGGTTCGGCCACGACCGGAGCCTTGGAGGACGCCGAAGAATCCTTCAAAAGAAGGACGGCCAAACCGCCGACCACTGCCAAGCCACCCAGGACCCCGAGGATCAGTCCCAGGGGAATGGACTTTTTTTCCTTCGGGGCTTTCGCCTCGGCCGGTTCCTCGTCCTTTTCTTCTTTCTTGGGCTCAAGTTCGGCAGCCGGGACGGGCTCGGGCTCTTTTTCCGGTTCCTTTTCCGGGCCGGGGTCGTCGGGCTTCTCGGGAAAAGCCATATCCTCGCCCATGACCGAGGCTTCGATGGGGTTCAACTCCCTCCAGGCCTCGAAGCTCAACCCGCACTGGGAGCAGGTCGCCGCATTGTCCGGCTGGTTGGAATCGCACTCGGGGCATTTCATGACAGGGATTATACGGAGGAAATGGATTTCCTAAAGGACGAAGGCCTAGGACCGCTTTATCGATAAAGGAAAAAGGCAATGGGCCGACGATACGCCCAGGTCCATCGGATCCTGGAGAAAGACCGCGAGACCAAGGTCCTTAAGGTCCGCGCCTTCGGGGACCTGGAACCGGGCCTGATACTTCCCCTCGTGATCCCGCGGGACCGGGCCCCACTGGCGGACCACGAAATTTTCGATAAGCGTCCGTCCGGCGTTCTCACCCCGCCCCACTTTCGTCACGCAACCGTTCTGGAACAGCGCTGCCACGGCCTCGACCCCTTCGGGTGGGGTTCCATGGAGGTCCAATTGGAGCCCGCCCGGCACCCCCTGGACCTTCCAGGTGAAGGGGAACTCCCCGGTCTTCTTTCCGGCCTTCGCGATCTCTTTCTGCGCCTGGTCACCGTCGGAGCCGACGAACCCCGCCCGTCCCTGCACGACCATTTGGGGGGTATAGATGGATCGGCTCTGCCAAAAGGCGGCGTAGCGCCTCTGCCGATGGGTGTTCCCCGAAGAGGAAAAGGTATCCTTCCAGCCCAAATAATCCCAATAGTCCACGTGGAAGGCCAGGGGAATGACCTTGCCCTCCTGGAACAGCTTCATGCCTGTCCCGTTCAGCCAATCCTCGGCGGGGGGACAGCTGGAACAACCCTGGGACGTGAAAAGCTCGACGAGGATGGGACCGCCCTTCGCAAAGGTGGGGGAGGTCCCGAAAGAAACCAGCGCCAGGCCCATCCCAAAGACGTATGGAAGTCGTGTTCGCATACCGGTCTTTACGCCCTTGGGGTCCGAAAGGTTTCATGCCGGTTGGGAATTGGTCTAAAATCCCCCATGCTCTCCTGGTTCCGTGAACGCGCCGAGGTCCTCAAGCTCATCCTCCAACGACCCTCGCTCCTTTGGCTCCTGGCCCCATTGCAGGTCCTGGCCTGGGTCCTGATCCCCTTTCCCTCACCCCAAGTGGCCCTCTTAAGGGACGCCCTGATGGCCGTTCCCTGGTACGCCTGGGTCATCGCCTGGCTCTCCCTTCTCTGGTTCCTGGCCCTGGGACATTGGGCCGGCCACCACAGGCTCGTCGCCGAGACCTCCAAAAATTTCTTCAAAGCCTACCTGGAGCACCTGCTCCACCAGGGCCACGGGTTCTTCGGGGAAACGAAAGTGGAGGAGACCTACCTCAAGGCCAAGGAATGGCAGCGTCAGGCCATCGAGGGCATCGCCATCGGCCTGGGACCGGAAGCCTCCCAAAGATTCTTCGAGAAGATGGAGATGGAACATTCGCTGACCAAGGCCTACCGGCGGTCCGAGGAAAGGAACTCGGTCGAACCCTTGCTGGGTTCCATCCAGGCCCATTTGGACGAACTGGAACGATTAAGGTTGGGCTTGACAGGAGGCCCGGTGAAAGGGGGCGAACTGGTCCCCGTGGGGAAAAAGGATCGGGGATGGGACGAGGAGAAGGACGGGTCCGAACTCCTGGCTCCCGAGAGGAAAAAAAGGCCCTAAGGCCTCAGTACTTGGGCACCGAGGAGTCGACCTGGTCGCTCCAGCCCAGGATCCCGCCCGCCACGTTCACCAGGTGGTCGAAGCCCTGCTGCTTGAGGAAGTGGATGGCCTTCTGGCTCCTCACCCCGCTCTTGCAATGCACCACGATCTCCTTGCCCTTGACCTTGTCCAGTTCATGGAACCGGTTGGGCAATTGGGACAGGGGGATGAGCGTGGAACCCTTGATGTTGGCGATCTCGTACTCGTTGGGCTCGCGGACATCCAAGAGGAAGAAGTCCTGCTTCTCGTCCATCTTCACCTTCAGCTCCAAGGCGTCGATCTCGTCCTTGGCCTTGGCCACCTGCTTGGTCTGGGTGTCCTCGATCTTCATGCCGCAGAACTGCTCATAGTCGATCAATTCCTTGATGGTGGGATTCTCCCCGCAAAGCGGGCACTTGGGGTCCTTGCGCAGTTTGAGGTTGCGGAACTGCATGTCCAATGAGTTATAGATGACGAACTTGCCGATGGCGGGTTTCCCCGCCCCCGTGATGAGCTTGATGGCCTCGGTGGCCTGGATGGCCCCGATGGTCCCCACCATGGCGCCCATGACGCCGCCTTCGGCGCAGGAAGGCACTTCCCCCGGCGGGGGCGGTTCGGGATAAAGGCAGCGGTAGCAAGGGCCCTCGGGCGTCTTGAAGACCGTCACTTGCCCGTCGAAACGGAAGATGGAGCCATAGATGTTGGGCTTGCCCTGCAGGGCGGCCGCGTCATTGGTGAGGTAACGGGTCGGGAAGTTGTCCGTCCCGTCGATGATCATGTCGTATTCCTTGAGGATGTCCATGATGTTGTCGCTCTTCAAGGCGACCTGGTAGGTCTTAATGGTCACGTCGGGGTTGAGGGCCTTGAGGCGCTTCGCGGCGGCCTCGACCTTGGGCTTGCCCACGTCCTCGGTGGTGAAGAGGACCTGGCGTTGGAGATTGGAAGCGTCCACGGTATCGAAATCGACCAAACCGATGGTGCCCACGCCGGCCGCGGCGAGATAGAGGGAAATGGGGCAGCCCAAGCCGCCCGCGCCGACCACGAGGACCTTGGCGTCCAGGAGCTTCTTCTGGCCGGTCACCCCGACCTCCGGGAGCAGGATATGGCGGGTGTAGCGCTTGATCTGGTCTTGGTTGAGGTTGCTCATGGCGTCTCCCATGCGTCGCGTTGGCTGAACCTTAAAAATAGGAAGGGTATCTTAAGAGGGCAAGTCGGGCTAAATCAACGACTTGGATCAGGCTGGCTTTCCAAGTATCCCTTCAGTAACTGGAGGGTTTCGAGCGTCCGGGCTCGGTGTGCCTTCATTCCCCATCCCAAAGAGAACAACAACCGCGGAAGCAGGCCGACCGGCTCCACCTTCATCCAATGCAGGGTCGCCTTCGTCCCGTCCTCCTGCGAACGGACCTCCAGGGCCGCTCGACCCTTCAAGGGCCCGCCCTCATATTCAAAGTAAAGGATGTGGGGTGCTTCCACGCCCGTGACCCGGAAGGAGAACTCATAGGGGAAAGGACCTCCTTGGACCCTGAAGGTGACCTTCTGCCCCACGTGGGCCTGAGGTTCCCCATCCCATTGGGGGACGATCCCCTTGCGCCATTGGGCGCGGAGGGACCAATCGGTCAGGGCCTGAAAGACCCGATCGGGTTTCGCCCGGACAACGATGGAAAGTTCGGAGGAATAATGGTTCATGATGGTCCATGCATGTTAACTTCAGGGCCTGTCCCTTGACCTTCAAAATAAGATAACTGATAATTCTTCTTACGATGACATCACAACTTAAAGAAGAGACCCCCGCCAAGTACGCCGCTTCTTCCGCCTCCCCCCAAAAGATCAAGGAACTGGTCTGTGAGCTTTGCCGCAATTTCTACACCCTGGGCTGGGCTTCCGGCACCGGCGGCGGCATCTCCATCCGCGAGGGGAACACCATCTATATGGCCCCCAGCGGGGTGATGAAGGAACGCCTCGCGCCCGAGGACATCTTCAGCCTCGACCTGGACGGTAACATCACCCAGGAACCCGGCCGGGGCCTGAAGCTCTCCCAATGCGCCCCCCTCTTCATGCACGCCTACAAGATCCGGGGC
This sequence comes from bacterium, assembly GCA_035549195.1. Lineage (NCBI taxonomy): Bacteria > bacterium. The sequence goes on along the minus strand of DASZRK010000036.1, from coordinate 7,194 downwards.
GCCGGGGCGGTCCTGCACAGCCACTCCATCAACGCGGTCACCGCCACCCTGCTCTTCGACAAGCAGTTCCGCATCAAGAACATGGAGATGGAAAAGGGCATCGAGGGCATGGGCGCCTTCGACACCCTGGAGGTCCCCATCATCGACAACACGGCCTATGAGTGCGACCTGGCCGACTCCCTGGAGGAAGCCATCAAGAACAACCCCAAGTCCCACGCGGTGCTGGTCCGGCGCCACGGGGTCTATGTCTGGGGCAAGGATTGGAAACAGGCCAAGACCCACGCCGAGTGCTACGACTACCTGTTCGAGGCCGCGGGCCGCATGAAACAGCTGGGCATTGCTTTAGAGGGTTGATTCTTAATTTTGAGTTTTGAATCCTTGATTCAAAACCTCCAACATTAAGAATTAAAAATTAAGAACTTAAAATTCGTTTTTGGGAGGTTTTCATGAAGGCCATCTGGTTGGATTCGGGAGCCAATATCACGGCGGAGGAGTTGAACGGCCAAGGGGTGACCTATCTCACCCTCCCCACCGACGAAGCCTCCTATAAAGCCCCCCTGGAAGGCATCATGAAGCAGAACGGCTATGTGACCATGGACCAGGTGAAGATGTGGCCCGAGATGCCCAATTTCCAGGCCCTTTGCGACAAGTTCGTGGGCGAACACCTGCACACCGACGACGAGGTCCGCTTCGTGGTCGGGGGCTCGGGGGTCTTCGAGATCCGCAGCTTGGACGACCGCTGGATGAAGATCCTGGTGGAACCGAAGGATTACATCTCGGTGCCCGCCAACCGCTTCCACCGCTTTTACCTGACCGACGAGAAGCAGATCCATTGCGTGCGCCTCTTCAAGGACCAGTCCGGCTGGGCCCCCCACTACCGCAAGGACGTGGAGACCGCCGGCGCGAAGAACTAACGGCTAAGCAACAGGGATGAGCGCCGATAAACGCCGATAAGGACTTTCGATCACCTGGGTTCATCCCCTTGATCCCTGTTCGATCCCCCCGGAGCCGGGGGGATTTTTTTTTGAGGCCGTTCGGAACGTTTTGAGGAGCATCCTTTGTCCGATTATCTCATCACCCCCGAATCCCAGGAGCGGCCCGTCGCCACCCGGCTGATGGAGGAACTGCACCGTAAGGGCTTCCCCGTCGAGATCACCCTGAAGGGGCCCGATAGCGGCTGGGAGTCGATCCGCTTCACCGAACACGATGGCTCCAATGGCGAATGCGTCCTGAGCCTCGACCCCGGCGCGAAGGTCTACCGGGTCTCCATCTCGCCCGACGCACCCTTGTCCGCCCGCGAACTCCAGCTTTATGTGGTGGAGACGCTCCTACGGGAGGTCGGCGGGTTCGCGGACCACGGGACCACCCGGGAACGCCTGAACCTCCAGCAATTCTCCCTGAAGCTCCAGGCCCACCACAGCGGGGACCGCAAGGCCTCCGATTGGGCCTGGGTGGCCTTCGCCTGGCTCGTCGCCCTGGGGGCCCTCGTGGCCTTCCTCAGGGTCGAAGGGCCCAACCGCTGGACCATCCTGGTGGTCCTGGTCTTCGCCGGCCTCTCGGCCTGCGGCCTCACCTACCTGCAACTGCGGCGCGAATGACCCCGGCCGAAAGGTCTTCCCGCCTGAAACAAAAGGCCCGGGAACTGGGTTTCGAGCTTTGCGGTGTCTCCCCCGCCGGTCCCGTGCCCGAACACGCTTCCTTCCTTGAATGGCTGGGGAAGGGCTATGCGGGGGAGATGGGATACTTGGAACGGCGCAAGGAAGAACGCCACGATCCCCGGACGCTCCTCCCCGGGGCGCTCTCGGTCGTGAGCGTCGCCCTGAGCTACAACCCCGCCCCCGAGCACTACCCCCTTTTGGAAAAGCACCCCATCTCCTGCTACGCCTGGGGACAGGATTATCACGAGGTGGTCCGGGAAAAACTCGAGGCCCTGGGCGGCCATCTATCCTCGGAACTTTCCCCGGGCGCGAAGACCAGGGCCTATGCGGACACCGGCCCCATCCTGGAGCGGGGGTTCGCGGCGCGGGCGGGGCTGGGCTGGATCGGCAAGAACACCCTTCTTTTGAACAGGACCTACGGGTCCTTCCTCTTCCTGGGCGAGATCCTCACCGACGCCGAGCTGGCCTTCGATGCGCCGGTCGAGGACCTCTGCAAGACCTGCACGTCCTGCCTGGACGCCTGTCCCGTCGGGGCCCTGGAGGAACCGGGTCTCCTGAACGCCACCAAATGCATCAGCTATCTGACCCTCGAGCACCGCAGTCCCTTGCCGGAAAAGGCGGAGCTTCATGGCTACCTGGCGGGCTGTGACCTCTGCCAAACGGTCTGCCCTTATAACCAAAAGGCGCCGGCCGGACGGGAGCCCGCTTTCCAACCTCGGCCCGAGGTGTTGGCCTTGACCCTTGAAGGGGGCGCGCGGATGGACGAGGAGGCCTTCAAGGGCCTGACCCGCCACAGCGCCCTGGAACGGGTCAAGTTCCCCATGTGGAAAAGGAACCTGGAAGCCGGCCAAAGCCATCCTTGACCCCCACCCGCCGGGATCATCCCGCCATCCGCCGTCCCGCCCGACCCGTTCCCTTTGCCTTCCCGCAACTTTGCGGGGACAATGACCCCGTCCTATTTCAAAGGGGTTGAATGACCTTGCGGAATCTTTTCGCGGTTCTATTGTTCCTCGCTATTTCGCCCATTTCCCAAGCGGCCACTTCCAATGACTATTACGTGGCCGGCTTCGGCCTTTATGCCCAGCATGAATACGAGAAGGCCATCCCCTACCTGAAGGAGGCCCTGCGGCAGGACCCGACCCTCTGGAAAGCGGCCCAGCTCATCGGCTATTCCTATTACTTCCTCCACCAGGAGCCCCGGGCCCTGGAATATTTCGACCAAAGCCTTTCCATCCACGCGGACAACTTCGAGGTCTGGAACCTGGCCGAGACCATCCGGGCCCGGCTCATTTGGGAGGCGGAAAGGGCGGACCCCTATCCCCGGGTCTTCCGCAAGCCCCCGACCTGGATCCAAGTGGACCTGGGGGCCGCCACCGCCTCCCTCGGGGACATGGCCAAGGCTCCCGCCGCCTTCATCAAGAACAACCCCGCCTACAGCCCCGGCGGGAGCTTGGACGGTTTCGGCCCCATGGTGGACCTGGAGGTCGGCTTCATGCTCGACACCCTCGACGCTTGGGGAATGGATTTCAACGTAGCCGCCTTCAACGGCTACCGCGGGACCGCTTCCGACTCGACGGGACAGTACCTGGAGGTCTTCCAGCCCACCATGATCGCCGTCCAACCCGAATATATGCGGTTCTTCAAGCTCGGGTCCTTCCGGCTTTTCGCGAAGGGCGGGGCCGGCCTCTACAACACCCTGGTGAACGTCAACATCACCTATGCGGGGGTCACCCAACAGGCGGGCCAAGTGGGCGGCGTAGGCTTCGGGGGATTCCTGGGGGGCGGCTTCGAATTGGCGATCGACGATGAATTCTCGGCCAGCGCTTTCCTGCGCGGCCGCTGGGCCACGACCGACAACATCCATGGGGACGGGATCGAAGGGGTGGGGGCGGGCCAGAACCTGGTGCTTTCCTTCGACCCGAGCGGCCAGATGGGCCTGAACCCATCCTCGCTCATCGGAACACCGGGCTATACCTCCGCCAAGGTGGACTACACCGGCGGGGACTTAGGGCTCTCGTTCAGCTATCACTATTGAAGGGGCGGCAGAGGGATCTTCGGGATGAGGCCCCGGTCCACCTTCGCCATATCCGCCGGACCGGCCTTTTGGACCTCGCCGAAAAAGAGGTCCAGCTTCTCTTTTAACCCTTTCAGGTCCACCCCCATGAACTGGGGCGGCAGTTGGGCCCATTTCTCCAGGGCCTTCTCGTAAAGACCCAGGGCCCCCGTATGGTTACCCTTCCTGAAATGTTCCAGGGCGATGGCGGCCTGGATGATGCCCTGATAGTGCAGGCGTTCCTGGCCTTCCGAGGGGTGCCAGATATCCTCCAGCATCTCGTGGCATTCGAAGAACTCCCCCGAATTGAAGAGCCGGATGCCCTCGTAATACTCATGGGGATATTTCAGGCTTTTCAGGTAGCGGTCCCAATCGTTCCGTTGGGACAGTTCCTGGATGAGGATGTGGTCGGCTTCGGGGAATTTATAGGTGGGCAGGTCCTTGGGATCGACCCAGGCATAGGCCTGGCATTCGATGGTCTTGGGCTCCCCGCTTTTATGGGAACAGAAGAAGATGTTCAACCGCACCGACCGCTGGGGGTAGTGATAGGTCAGGATCCGGAAGAAATGCTGGATCTCGATCTCGATGTCCAGCTCTTCCTTGAGCTCCCGCACCACGCATTGTTCCAGGGTCTCGTTGGGTTCCTTCTTGCCCCCCGGCAGCTCCCAATGGCCGCCGAAGGAATCGGAGTCCAGCCGCTGGGTGATGAGGAACTTGCCGTCCTTGAAGATGAGGGCCGCGCCCACCTCAAGCACCGGACGGGATGGATCGGGGGGGGTCATGGGTCTCCTTGGGTTCGTCCGGCTCCACCCGGATACTAAACCATCAACCCCTTCAACTCCAGGGCGCAATCGGGGCCCGGCATGAAATTACGGGCATCGTCCATGACCAGGATCTTCGGATCGTCGGCCAGCTCGATCATCACCTTCCAGGCCAAGGGGGTCATGCGGGGCGTGTAGAAAAGGGCGAAGACCGAGACCTCCTTCCGGTCACCCAGGATCCTCTCGAACAAGGCTTTGTCTTTCGGGGCTTGGATCGCGAAACGTCCGGTCTCTTCCCCTTGGGTGAAATGGGACGGTCCCATTTTCAGGGAATGTTCCAGGAAGACGCAAAGGTGGTTGTTGTCCTTTCGCTGGATGCCCCAGCGATGGGTATCCGCCTCGAAGGCGTCCAGTTCCGCCTTCTCGATCAAAGGCAGGAAATGGCCCTTGAAACTGTACTCCCCGGGCATATAAAGATTGTAGCGCTTGGTCATGGGGCTCCGTTCAAGCCTTGGACTTCCTGGACCTTTGGTTCCTTTGGAAGGTCATTTTCGCCTTCCGGGGCGGTTTGGGCAATTTTTCCCCGCCGATGAACCGCACCTTCCGCTTTTTCGATAAGGTCTTCACCTGGTACTCGCGGCGCAGGGCCGCCGAATAGCTGGCCTGGGCTTCCTGGAAGACCAGGGTCACGGGCCCGTGGGTGGCGGTGTATTTGGCGCCTTTGCCCGTGTTATGGGCTTCGATGCGCTTGTCCACGTCCTTGGCGATGCCGGTGTAATAGGACCCATCCGCGCATTCGACGACGTAGAGGGACCAAGATGGTTTTGCTTGGCGCCGTACGGCCATCGAGGGGTTCACTCCACGTCTGCGCGTCCGCGCGGTAAAAGCCTTCAGTTGACGAACTCGATCACGCCCACGGCGGGGATCAGTTTCCTCGTTTCACCCTCCCCCAGGAAGGTCCGGATGGCCTTGCGGCCCTCCTCGCCCATATCGACCGTGCGGTCGTTGACCCACATGCCGACGAATCGGTCGGCCACGTCCCGGGGCAGGCCCCGGCCGAAGGCCAGCGCGTAATCGAGCGCCGCGTCCCGGTGGTCGAGGGAATACTGGATGGACTGTTTGAGGTGCTTGGAGACCTTGGCCTTCACATCCTCCGGCAGGTCCCGGCGGATGCCGTTCACGCCCATGGGAAGCGGCAGTTTCGTCCGTTCGAACCACCATTGGCCCAGTTCCACCACGCATTTAAGTCCGTCGTTCTGGTAGGTCAATTGCCCCTCATGGATGAGGAGCCCCGCCTCCACCTTCCCGTCCTTCACGGCGGGCTGGATGGCGTCGAAGTCCATGACCACTTCCTCGAAATCCGGATGGCGGAGTTTGAGGGCCAAAAAAGCGCTCGTCATCTTGCCGGGGACCGCGATGCGCTTGAAGGACTCCAGGGGCCGGGCCTCCCGGGCCACGACCATGGGCCCGTAGTTCTTCCCGATGCTCCCCCCGTGGCTCAGGATGGCGTATTTGTCCTTCACGTAAGCGTAGGCGTGGGCCGAGAGGGCGGTGACCTCCATGCGGCCTTCCTTGGCCCATTCGTTCAGGGTCTGGATGTCCTTGAGGATGTGTTCGTAGGTGATGCCCTCGGTGTCGATCTTGTCCTTGGCCAGGCCATAGAACATGAAGGCGTCGTCGGCGTCGGGGCTGTGGGCGAGACGGATATGGGTCATGGGCTTCCTCGGTGGGATTTTGGAAGCCCAACTATAACACTTCCGTAAAAACAGAAAAGGCCCCCGTGGAGAGGACGGGGGCCCGGAAAGGATGGATTTAAGGGGTCACGGTCAAGACACCGGCCATAGCGGTGCAATTGGTCGAACCACAGACCGCCGCGGAACAGGTTTGGACGTGGTTCTGGCAATGGAAGTAATAGGTCCCGGTGGCGGTCACCGCGTAGGTCTGGTTGGAGGTCACTCCCGCGTAGATGCAGGTGGCGTTGTTCGCGTCGAAGCGCAACGGGTGCAGGGTGCTTGCCGGGAAGATGATCGTATCCCCCACTCGGGCTGTCATGGTCAACACCCCATTGGCGGCGTTCGTGAACCCGGCAGCCTGGTACTCGAAGTTCGGGCCGCCCGTAACAATGCTGAGTGTGATGGTCCGGGGGGTCGGGGTGGCGGTCGCCGCGGGGGTGTTGGTGATGGTGGGGGTCAAGGTCGGGGTGCGGGAAGGTGTGGAGGTCGTGGTATTGGTGACGGTCGAAGTGGCCGTGGCGGTCGGGGTAAGGGTCGCGGTGGAGGTCGCGGTCCGGGTGGCCGTGGAGGTTGCGGTGTTCGTGGCCGTCGAGGACGCCGTGGAAGTGCCCGTACCTGTTGCCGTCGAAGTAGGCGTGAAGGTGGAGGTGGAAGTCGCCGTGGCGGTCGGGGTCCGCGAAGAAGTGGATGTCGGGGTGTTCGTGGGCGTTCCCGTGCTGGTGGAGGTCGGGGTCAGGGTGGTGGTCGAGGTGCTCGTGGACGTTCCCGTGCTGGTGGAGGTGGGCGTCAGGGTGGCGGTCGAGGTGGCGGTGGAAGTCTCGGTGCTCGTGCCGGTCAGGGTGGGTGTCGAGGTCACGGTGAAGGTCGACGTCGGGGTAGCGGAAGGTGTCAGGGTCGCCGTCAAGGTGACGGTGAAAGTCGCGGTGTTCGTGCCGGTCAGGGTGGGCGTCGAGGTCACGCTGAAGGTCGACGTCGAGGTGGCGGAAGGT